>JAGQKQ010000208.1 GCA_020430005.1 Candidatus Omnitrophota bacterium | reverse complement strand
CGAATCGGTGCGTATTTCACAAGGTCCTTTTGCAAACTTTAATGGAACGGTGACCGAAGTTTATCCGGACAGGGGTAAGCTTAAGGCCAGCGTTTCTATTTTTGGACGGGCCACATTGGTTGAGTTGGAATACTGGCAAGTAGAGAAGCTTTAATCTTCCGTCAGTGAGTGAAGGTTGGCTTCTATTTATTTTGTCAAAATCACGATTCATATTAAAGGAATTTAAAAATGGCTAAAGAAGTTGTTGCACAAATCAAATTGTACGTTCCCGCAGGACAAGCAAATCCTGCGCCACCGGTTGGGCCCGCGTTGGGTCAGCATGGTGTTAATATCATGGGCTTTTGTAAAGCGTTTAACGAAGCAACCAAAGGAAGAGAAGGGTTAATTCTTCCGGCGGTTATTTCTGTTTATAAGGACAAGTCATTTGATTTTGTTCTAAAATCTCCGCCAAGTTCCGTTCTCATTAAGAAAGCCGCCAACTTAGCCAAGGCGTCTGGAACGGCTGGGAAAGAAAAAATTGCCTCAATTACGAAAAAGCAAGTCGAAGAAATTGCAAAAACAAAAATGGAAGACCTAAATACCGTGGACCTTGAACAAGCTATGCGAACAGTTCAGGGAACGGCCAGAAGTATGGGAATAGAGGTTGTAGACTAAAATGAAAAGATTGAGCAAAAGAATGAAACAGGCTTCGGAAGGTGTAGATAAAGAGAAGACTTATTCTTTGTCTGATGCTATTGCCGAAATCGAGAAGTTTCCTAAAGTAAAGTTTGATGAAACTGTTGAAATGCATTTTCATTTAGGAATCAATCCTAAAGCGAACGATCAAATGGTACGGGGAACAGTTGTCCTTCCTCATGGTTCAGGAAAAACAGTCCGTATTGCCGTTATCTGTAAAGGAGAAGCTGAGCAAAAGGCTAAAGATGTCGGTGCTGATCATGTTGGCGGCGTAGAGTTGATTGAAAAAATTTCAAAAGGTTTCATGGAGTTTGATATTGTTGTGGCTACACCGGATATGATGCGCGATTTAAGCAAGCTTGGTAAAGTGCTTGGGCCGCGTGGTTTAATGCCTACACCAAAAGCCGGAACGGTTACAACGGATGTTGCAAAAGCCATTAATGAAATTAAGGCTGGAAAGATTGAGTTTAAAGCCGATAAACAGGCCGGTGTTCATGTTGGCGTTGGTAAAAGATCTTTTTCTAAAGAGCAATTAGTCGCGAACGCTAATCATGTGGTTGACGCGATCAATCATGCCAAGCCGAACGCACTGAAAGGGAATTATATTAAAAGTATTTCCCTGACAACAACAATGGGGCCGGGATTGAAGGTGGCATTATGAAGAGAGTAGGACAAATATTCAGAGAAGGTTTGGTGAACCGTGTTGAGACGGGTATCAAAGAAAACGATAATGTTTTTCTTTTAAGTTACTCTTCGTTGACAAGCTCGCAAATCGGTGAACTTCGTAAAGATTTGCAGAAAATCGGTGCGACTGTGTTTGTTTCTAAAAATACAACAGCCAGACTCGCTCTTAAAAATGCAAAACAAGATCAATTGGCAGAGGGTGTTGAAAGTCAGACAGCATTTGTTTGGAGTAACGCCGATTCGGTTGAAGTGTCAAAAATTATTGTCGAATTTGCCAAGAAACTTGAGCAGGTAAATATTAGAGGAGGATTGTTAGGTGAGCGGCCATTAAAAACGGCTGATGTAACAAGATTATCTGATCTTCCTTCAAAGGACGTGCTAAGAGCCCAATTGTTGGGCACATTACAAGCGCCGATTTCAAGACTTCTGGGTGCGTTGAATGGAAAGTCACGCGATTTATTATCAATTTTGAAACAGTTAAGTGAAAAAAAGGGAGGAAACTAAAATGTCTGAAGAAGCGACTACAGAAACAAAAGAAAGTGTAGAGCTATCTCCTAAATTAGAAGATCTAGCGAAAACGATTGAGGGGTTAACAGCTCTGGAGCTTTCAGAATTAGTAAAAGGACTAGAGGACAGGCTTGGTATTCAAGCGGCTGCTCCGATGGCGGCTGGAATGGTTATGGCTGCTCCGGGTGCTGCTGCCGGCGGTGATGCTGCTGCTGAAGAAAAGACTGACTTTGATGTCGTTCTTGTTGAAGCTGGTGCTCAAAAGATTGCCGTTATTAAAGAAGTTCGTGCTGCGACAAGTTTAGGATTGAAAGAAGCAAAAGACCTTGTTGAAGGCGCTCCAAAACCTGTTAAAGAGGGAGTCAGCAAGGAAGAAGCAGAAGAGTTGAAGAAAAAACTCGAAGCTGCTGGTGCTAAGGTTGAATTGAAATAATTCCCTTATTTTTTTAATGCCTAAACTAAAAGAACTTTTAACTAACGGGGCAATATGGAAGAGCTAAAATTTAGAAATTTCAGTAAGTTTAAAGACAATTTCGAATTACCTCAATTGCTGGATATTCAGCTTGAGGCCTACAAAAGCTTTTTACAGCGCGATTTGGATGCGGATAAACGCGCTGACCAAGGTCTGCAGGAAGTATTTGCGGAAGTTTTTCCTTTGGAAAGCTATGATGGGCAAATCAAGTTGGAGTACATCAATTACACCCTTGGTAAAGAAAAATATTCTTCTGACGAATGCAAACGCAGAGGGATGACGTTTTCCGCGCCATTGAAGGTGAAATTGCGTCTGATCACACCGGATGATATTAAAGAGCAGGAAGTTTATTTCGGAGACTTCCCTTTAATGACAGATACCGGAACGTTTATCATCAACGGTGATGAGCGTGTTGTGGTCTCGCAAATCCAGCGTCCGCCGGGGGTATCTTTTGAGGAAGAAGTGCATCCGACAGGTAAGAGTATTTACCACGGACGTATCATTCCTTCTCGGGGAGCATGGTTTGAAATTAAATACGATCTGAATAATATCCTGTTAGCTTATGTTGATCGCCGTCGTAATTTTCCGGCGACGCAAATTCTTCGTATCATGGGGCTTTCCAGTAATGCCGAAATTGAGCAAATGCTGGGTGATGATTTCAAGAAATTGCAGCCAACATTAGAAAAAGATCATACTGAAGATAAAGAAGGCGCCCTTTTAGATTTTTATCGCAAAATGCGACCGACGGAACCGGCAACGGTGGAAGTAGCGGATGCATTATTCTTCAGACTGTTTTTCGAGCCTAAGCGGTATGATCTTAGTAAAGTCGGCCGACACATCATTAACCGAAAATTGAATATGGATGTTTCTCTTGATAACCGTATTCTTGATATCGGAATGGTTGTGGAGGTGATCCGTTATTTATTGCGTTTACGTGATGGTGTTGGTGAGACAGACGATATTGATCACTTGGGTAACCGCCGTATTAAAACGGTTGGTGAGCTTGTCCAGAATCAGGTGCGTATTGGTCTGGCCAGGTTAGAACGTTCTATTAAGGAACGTTTGGTTGTCATGAATTCGTTTGAGAATTTGACAGCGCATCATTTGATTAACTCTCGGCTCTTTTCCAATCAGATTCAGGACTTTTTCGCTCGAAGCCAGTTGTCGCAATTTATGGATCAGGTGAATCCGTTATCGGAAATGACTCATAAACGCCGCTTAAGTGCTTTAGGGCCTGGTGGTCTTTCGCGTGAGCGTGCCGGTTTTGAAGTTCGTGACGTCCACCCGACGCATTACGGTCGTGTATGTCCAATTGAAACGCCTGAAGGTCCGAACATTGGTTTGATCGCTTCTCTTACCAATTGTGCCCGCGTTAATGATTTAGGTTTTATCGAAACGCCTTATCG
>JAGQKQ010000207.1 GCA_020430005.1 Candidatus Omnitrophota bacterium | reverse complement strand
AGCAGTACGATCAATTTGTTTTAAAAATAGTACCGCACTATCGTCAAATGATTGATGCCCTTACGGCGTGTCTTCCGTTTCATTCCTCTCAAACGCTTCAGTTTTTGGATTTAGGGTCGGGAACCGGAATGGTAACATCGCAGTTAAAGAAAAATTTTCCCCGATCCAATATTACTTGTGTTGATATTTCTTCTAATATGATTAATATCGCCCGGCAGCGTTTCGATGGACAAGGCACCATTGAATTTATTGAAGCCGATTATTGTGGGATGTCGTTTGAATCGGAGCGCTATGACGCGGTTGTTTCCTCATTGGCGATGCACCATATCCGGTCCGCCGAAGATAAACAAAAATTATTTCAAAATATTTTTTCTTCTCTTCGGCCACGCGGATTATTTGTTAATGCCGATGTTATTTTGGGCTCAAGCCGTTTGCTCCATCAGGCCTATATGGAGAAGTGGAAAGCGTTTATGCGTGAAGCGGTGTCAGAACAGGAAATTAACGAAAAATGGCTGCCGCGCTACTATGAGACAGATCATCCGTTTGAGTTGATGAAGGAGCTGGAATGGCTGAAAAAGGCCGGTTTTCAGGATATTGATGTGGCCTGGAAACACTATACCGTAGCCGTTTATGTGGGGTTTAAAGGGGGAGAAAGGGAATTATAATCTCTTATTGACAAACCCTTTAACTTTAGGCATACTTGTAATATTGAAGTAAATAATTGAGTAGAAGCAATGCAGCAAATGAACAGTACCAAAATGAAACAAAGTAACACGACATGCACCTCTGCTATTATTTACTATTTTTTTGGAAAGGAGGTAGTAAGTAATGGCAAAAGGAAAAGTAAAATGGTTCAGTAACCAAAAAGGTTACGGATTCATTACTCCTGAAGAGGGACCAGACGTGTTTGTTCACCATACAGCAATCCAAGGTGAGGGTTATAAAACTCTTGACGAAGGTCAAGAAGTTGAGTTTGAAGTAACTCAAGGACCTAGAGGAGAGCAAGCGACAAACGTCGTTAAATTATAAAAAGGTGTATGAAAAAAGGCCTGAATAACATCAGGCCTTTTTTCATTGTTATAAAAATAAAGTTTTATTTTACAGAGTATTTAATATAACCGTTGTTTTAAGGAGATTTTTATGTTGCCACTCACGTCCAATAAGCCAAAAAACTGGACCAAAGAACAAAATGAGGTCTGGTCGTGTGTTGAGACACATTGGGATCATTTGATCAATAAACGTGTGGATGATTTCTTGAAATATATTCATCCGGATATGATTGGCTTTGGACATGAAAGCCCTGTGACGGTAGACAAGCCCTGGTTGCAGAAGTGGGTTGGTTTTTGGACCCAATCAACAGAGATTGTTATTTGTGAATTACGTCCTATCCATATTGTCATCCATGACAATATCGCAATTCTTCAATATCTAATTTTTACCATTGAGAAAAATATGGAAGGTGGGAAAAGAGTCATCCGCCGTTATACTATGACCTGGCAAAAGTATGAAGACCGCTGGGTGGTTATCGGCAGCCATAATAATCTCATGGAAGAAACCCTACGCGGTTAGATTTTCTCCTGCAAAATGGTACAGAAATTTCCTAAACCCTTGTCTAAAAATTGTTTATATTAATATTGTCTGGTAATAGTTATAGTGTTATATTTACTATATGAAGGTATTACCAGGTTTTATCATTTTTCGCAGATATTCTAAAATATTGGTAGTCTTAGGGTTATCCATTATTTTCATTCTTGGGATGAATGCCAGAGTTCAGGCCACCAATATTTCTTACAAAGAATTCCCTACAGTTTTTCAATACCAGCTTCCCGAGACAATTGTTATTAATGCTTTTCCAGTGATCGCCGTTGCCGTTGATCCTCTTCAAGACGAGGCTCCGGCCGCTACCCGTTCTGAAACGAAAACCGTAGCAGCCATTGAAGCAGTGTCATCTGAGGAAGTCCAGGAAGTTGTAACTCAGCCGGCTGAGGTTAAGGCGGTAAAGACTAATTTTACTGCCCGTAAAACAGAGGCTCTTTCCAAAAAAGAGGACACGACAGCGCAAATACAAAAACAAGCAGAGCCAAAAACTGAATTGGCGTCCGTTAGTGTGGCTGTTCCGAAACCGCTACCCGATTATTCAGAAAAAAAGACTGTCATTGCTGAAGAAGAGAACAGTCCAAAGACCGTTCCGGCAAAGGCTGTTAGTTTTCGCTATCCAAAGGAAGAGTCTGAAGTCTATGTTGAAACAACACCGGTTAAGGTTGAAGAACAAAAGGAAGTGAAGAATGATCCTACGCCAGAACCGGAAGCTGAAATTAAAATCCCCGAGATTGTGACGCCTGCACCTGTGCCAGTTCAACCAGTACAGGAAGAGCTGCTTCCTAAAAATGATAAATCGGAAACGCCAAAAGAATTGGCGAGTATTCCGGCGCCGGTTGATGTGGGTCCGGAAAAAGAATTTAAAGTTCTTAACAGTGAGCTTCTGGATACTTCTTCCTCTTCCTCAACAAAGCGTTTTGGCTCAGCCCCTGTAGGTGGTTTTATCCAAAAAACCAAGGTTGTCCTTTCTGAAACAGGATTTAAAAAAGGGGAGATTATTGTTAAATTTAAGAGCACCGGTCCGTATACGGTCGATGCTTGTGCGGAATGTTTAATCAAACACAAACAGTCTTTCAAAAACTATGTTAAAGATAGCTCTATCTCACTTGACCAAATCAATCAATTGGCCGGTGTCAAAGACGCCCGGTCGTTTTTTGACCGTCATGGGTTAAACGCGGAGGAAGCTCTTTATAAACAAAAGTTGACTAACCAAAAAGCTCTGGAACATTTTCAAGTCCGGACAAATAAATTCCAGGCAGCTTCCCAAAAACCTTTGGCCGATATGTCGAGCATTTATGTTTTAGAAGTACCGGAGGATAGCAATATTGAACAGTTGGTGGCGCTTTATGAAAACGATCCTCACGTTGAGTTCGCCCAGCCGAATTATATTTTTAAGAAAACGGCTTTTCCAACGGACCCGCCGAATGATACCTATTATGCCAGTGATTTGTGGGGACTAAATAACACCGGACAAAATGTTGGACAAGTCGGAACAGCCGATTCAGATATTGATGCCCCTGAAGCCTGGGCACAAAATACGTTAGGGGCCGGTATTGTTGTGGCTGTGAATGATTCCGGGGTCGATGTCACGCATGAAGATTTAAGTTCACAAATCTGGGTTAATCCCGGTGAAACAGCAGGAAATGGTATCGATGACGATTTGAACGGCTACATTGATGACATTAACGGATGGGACTTTACGGAAGACGATAATAATCCAACGGATGGGGATGGTCATGGCACACATGTCGCGGGAACGATTGCAGCGATCGGGAATAATGCGCGTGGTGTAATTGGAGTCGCTCCAAGTGCTGAAATTATGGTCGTCAAAGGATTGGATGATGATGGGTTCGGAACGTCAGAAAGTTTGGCCAATGGTATTGTCTATGCTGCCCAAAATGGTGCGGATGTTATCAATAACAGTTGGGGCTGTACACCAAGTTTCGCCTGTGCTTCAGATTTTATTATTGAAACGGCTGTTCGTAACGCGCATGATCTGGGTGTGGTGCTGGTTTTTGCCGCAGGAAATGATGATGCCGATGTGGCTCTAGCCAGTCCGCAAAATATGGATGAACCAATAGTTGTTGCCGCTACTGACAACCGCGATGGTATTGCCAGTTTTTCAAACTACGGTAACACTGTTGATATT
>JAGQKQ010000206.1 GCA_020430005.1 Candidatus Omnitrophota bacterium | reverse complement strand
AAAGTAAAACCAATAGCGGATAATGTTCCTTTGGGTATAGATTTTCTTGGATTCTTTAGATCGCCTGATAAATTAGCACCGGCCATTATCCCAGTAACTGCTGGGAAGAATATTGCAAACACATGCCAAAAATCAGCATCTTCAAATTCACCTATAAGTGTTACATTATCTATTGGAGCAGAGGGAGTTAAAAAGAAAGAAAGGACAGATAAAATAATAATTGCAAATATTATATATTGAACTCTTATTGCATGTTTTGCTCCACTATATGAAATAATAAAAAGTACGGCAGCAGTAATTAATGATACTAAAACCGAATTATGTTCCGGAAATATCATTAACCAACCTTCGGTAAATCCAATTATATATAAAGCAGCTGATAATGATTGAGAAAAATAAAATGGAATTCCAATGCTTCCCCCAGCTTCAAGCCCTAACGATTTTGCTATAATTGAATAAGGTCCGCCTGCACCTATTTTAATATTTGTGGTAATTGAAGACATTGATAGACCAGTGCATATAGTAATTATTTTGGCAAGGACAATAATTAAAATTGCGCCAAGCAATCCGGCATTACCAACAACCCAGCCTAATCTTAAAAACATTATTACACCCAATATTGTCAAAACATCGGGCGTAAACACTCCTCCAAACGTTCCAAATTTATGATGTGAGCTTGGACCAGTTTTGTTAAAGGACTTTTTTATTTTATTGGAAATAGCAGTCATTTATCAAATCCATTTTTTCCATTTAAGAATACCTAAAATGAAAATTCCTGTAAAAAACATTGATAGCAAAGCATAATAATATCCATTATGCCATTTGGTTTCCGGCATATTTGCAAAGTTCATACCATATATTCCAGCAATAAATGTAAGTGGAATAAATATGGCCGCGAAAATAGTTAAAACTTTCATCACCTCGTTCATTTTATTACTGATCGTCGACAGATAAATATCATGCATGCCGGATAAAATATCCCGGAAAGATTCAATACTATCAATCACCTGAACCGTGTGATCATAAACATCTCTTAAATAAGGCCGGGTTGTCTTCACGATTAATTTATTTTCGTTTCTCTCCAACGTACTGATTAATTCCCGTAACGGCCAGACCTGCCGACGAAGATAAATGGTCTGACGTTTAAACTGGTGAATCTGCTGTGCCATTTCCTGACGCGCATCGGTCATAAGCGCGTCTTCCAACATCGCAAGCCGCTCCCCCAGGGATTCTAAAATAACAAAATAATGGTCGACAATCGCGTCAATAATCGAATACGCCAGATAATCCGTCCCCTCTTTACGGATACGCCCTTTATTATTACGTAACCGTTCGCGGATTAAATCAAAAACATCTCCCGAGGTTTCCTGGAACGAAATTAAAACGTTCTTGTTAAAGATTAAACTCACCTGTTCGGAATTAATTCCTTTATCGCTATTCAGCATCAACATACGCAGCACGATGTAAATGTAACCTTCATGGTCTTCGGTTTTTGGCCGTTGGTGCGTGTGAACAACATCTTCCAGCGTCAAAGGGTGAATGTCAAAATTCTCTCCCAGCTTTTTTATCAATTCGATATCCTGAAGACCATCAATATTAACCCATTCCACACCCGTATCTTTTCTGGATTGAAAACATTCTTCAATGGATTGGACTTCTCTTTCCTCAAAGGCATCCTTCCCGTACTCAATGACCGTCACCTTGGCTTTTTCCGGCTTAAAATCGGCCGAAACTTCCAGAGATCCCGGCGGTAATCCTACCTTAACGGGAGAACCTCCAAAGAAATTCTTTAATTTCATTATTTTCAGCAGTTCTTTTTTCGGATTAATTAATGCCATATAATCCTCCTCAATAAATAATGTCTATTTTGATCGTCGAACAATCCCTCTTAAAAGACGGCCAAGAATATCGGCACCGGTAATAATGCGTTTCTGCTTTCCCCAATATAAAATCAGATCATTGTCCACAACATCATCCTCAGAATGCTCCGGATGAACCGTAAGATACAAGATAACCTGTCCCAGCGTTGTTCCGGTTTTGCGGACAATAATCGGACGATGACAATACGTGTAGATACTTTTCACTTCCTCCGCGTACATAGCATCCCTTAAAAACTGATCGGCATTGAGCACTAACCGCGGTTCTTTCTTTTCATCAATAATAATGACCCATTTTTCCTCGGAAGCATGAAGATTTTGCAGGAAAGGATCATCCGATTCATTGGTAAAATCCGGAAATTTGGGCAATCCGGAATCAAACAGCGGCAATTCAATAATACTTTTAGGATTAATGATCTCGCCTTCCTCTTCCAGCTTGATATCATCCAGGGCGAGAAAGTTAATGGCTCCCTGTGTTTCGAGGAATTCCACATCAGACAGCTCACTACGCGCGTGACGCGACAGGAGCATCATTAATTCCTTTTCCTGAAAATAACTGATGGTTTCTTTTCCCAGCCAAACATCCAAAAGAAGCCCCGTCGGTTTGGCAACGGGAAACAAAACGAGTTCGTAAAAACGAACGACCGGAACAATAATTGAACTGGATCTTAATGCATGACGGGACAAATAGGCCTGCGGGATAATTTCGCCGAAAAAGGTAATTCCTATGGTGGAAAACAGGAACGCGCCGATCCCGGCCATGATGGATTCACTCACCAACGCCAATAAAACGTTACTGGCCACATTCCCCCATAGAAGGGTGGCCAGCAAGAAATGCGCATCTTTTCTTAATTTTAATATACGTTTGGCGTCTTTATCACCCGTGTCCGCCTGGACTTCCAACCTCAGACGGCTTAATCCAAAAAGACCCAAATTCAGACCGGAAAAAAGAGCGGAGTGCCCCAAGCAAATAAAAACACCGACCCACTTAACAATTAGCATATATCTCGATTATCAAAACTTTGTTTTAAATTTCATAAAGACCCGGTCATCGGCGACCGGTTCGGGAACTTCCTGTTCCTCAACAGTATCTTTATTATCATACATGATTTCTTTCTGAACACCTATAGAAAGTTTCTCATTTAAATTGTACTCTCCTTCCAGTTTTTGCTTGATCCGGGAAGGTTCTTCCTTGTTCTGTTCCACACTCTTCTCCACCCCGTAACCGATATCCAGTTTGTCGGTCAGGCTTTTCTTAACACCCAAACCACGGGTATCCTGAGTATACGTGATGGACAACTCTTTGATCCCGAAATGTTCCGCCAATTTCTTTCCCTGGCCGGAAAATAGAAAATAATCGACGAAATCATCCGCCACCTCATCACTTAGCTGTTCATTTTTCAGTGACGTCTCCACACCCTTCCACCGTTTACCGGTCGCCAGCATTACCATAAGCTGTTCCTTCGGTAAAGGCGGCTCTGAGGAAAGCCACAAATCAGGATCTTCTTTCGTCCCTTTCACTGAAATATTGATTTTGGTTTTTTCAATATCAGACTTCCCTCTGATATTGAACCGTGGATTGACCGGAGCCCCCTCAAAAACAAGATAACTTTCTTCCAATTGAACCTTTGTCCGCCTGGATAATATGTTCCCTCTAGTCACGTTCACTTTACCATTCAGTTTAATATCCTTAAAAATGTCTTTAAGTTGCAGATTAAAATCAACAGGAGCTTCTTTCAAAGAAAACTGCTCATACGATAGCAGCGCTAACTCCAATTTACCGGAAACAACAGGCCTTGTGTAATCCCCTTTGACATAAACATCCACATTTTCGATTTTTCCCGCAATCTTCCGGACAATCCCTTCTACAGAAGCGGTGTCAAAAACGTCCCCCAAATCGATCGTATTAC
>JAGQKQ010000205.1 GCA_020430005.1 Candidatus Omnitrophota bacterium | reverse complement strand
CATAGTCAACAGCAATTAAACGGGCCGTTTCTTCAATCTGTCCGGTTTCATAGCGTTCTCCCAAAACATAAAGCCCATGCGTAATCTTTTCTGTTTCTAACTCGTGTAAATAATAACAAAGCTCTTCCACGTCTTTGTCGTTTAAAGACCGCTCTGTTAAACTCTCCAAATCAAGATCTTTGTGAATCCCGATCGTCAAGATCAGTTCCTTGATAGTCTTTCCATATTCTGCCTTAAGAGCCTCATCCTGAAGCTCCTGGTATTGATGAACCTTGTTATGTAAAGTCACCATTTCACCATAGGCGTCCGCTTCGGTAAACGGCGGAGTGATATGCGTCATCATAGTGGCATAACTGCGGCGCTTGGCGATTAAAGCCTCACCGATATTACTAATAGAATACAGATAAAAATGCGGGACACCACTTAGCATGGCATCGGGCCAATCATATTCAGAAAGGGCATTTTGTTTCCACGGTGTAAATTCAATACTGCCATGTGTTCCGAAATGAAGAAAAGCGTCAGCCTTAAACCCTCTGATGCCCCAAAAGTAAGCGGCCGCATAAGGATACGGCGGAGCTTTTTTGACACCATGAACAAGCTTCGATTCATCCTCCCCATACCCCGCCTGGGGAACCGGAAGCAAAACAACATTTCCGAATTGTACACGCGCCACTGCAATATATTCTTTACCATTTTTGACAACCGTCATATACGGACCCAGCGCGTCTCCAAACTCTCTTTCCATATCCGCAATCATCTCCGGCGCGAGATAGGTTTTCATCCAGCCGACAAATTCTTCTTTGGAAATTAATTCGGGGTTATTGTTTTGAATGTATTCCTGAAATGTTCCTTCCGCATAAGGACCTAATACACGACCGTCCTTTTGAATCATTTCATACAGCGCATCGGCATCCGGTGGAAGTTCTCCGGTGGTATATCCCTCTTCTTTCAGACGTAGAAGAACGTTATAGAGAGAAGGCGCGATTTCAAGACCTTCAGCTACCATGGCATTCTGCCCGGGTCCCTTATAGTAATAAATGGCAACTTTCTTTTCCGCATTCGGCTTTGTTCTTAAGACAACCCATCGCTTTACCAAATCACAAAATATATTTAAACGATTTTCTAACGCCTTAATAACCAAAAGCCCTTTAGGGCCTGAAAACTGTGCGGCAATCGCATAGGGATAAACACCGCCATCAATTTCCGGCATCACAATACTTTGACTTAACATTCCTCCATCCATGCCTTTTTGGTCTTTCAGCCAGGAATCGTATTCCTGAAAAACAACCTGCGGCGCTAACATGGGAATATTCTGCTGCTTTAACCATTCCACCCCTTCATCCGAATCTAACCGACCATGAGGAATTGTAATGACCAGTGATGGATTGACCGCCTTTAAGTTCTTAAGACGGTTTTCCATTCCAAATATGGGATAAACATTGAGCCCCCACTCTTCCAAACTTTTGATCATCGGTTCATATAATCCTTTACCGGAATCTTTACCAAGAATAGATGGAACAATGGCCACGCGGGGAGCGCCTTCCTTATAAAGGCCTTTTTCTTTATAAAATTTCTGATAAGCCTCAAAGTCGGCGTAAATATCTTCCTCTCCCAAATGAAAGAATCCTGATTTTGGAAAAACTTTCGGCTCCGCCGGTTTAGGCGCGAACAGGCGCTTGCCGTCAAAAACACGCCGGGAATAATCGAATAGGGAACGGATATTCTTTTCGCCGCTATTGTCCATATAGGCTTTTACCCATTCATAATTTTTTCCATTAATATTACTCAGATCGGCGTCACCGGCAATCAAACCGTGCATATACAGTTTTGTTCCCCTTTTTCCGGCTTTTTCAATTTCCGCGAGATGTTCGGGCTTAAGGTTAATGCCGTGGGCAAAGAAATAAATAGCATCATATTTCGCCAAATCCAATTCTTCATCCGCATTGAAATCAATCCGTTCAATATGAATAAAGGGATTCTTGTCCGCCTCCAGAAAATTGACATACTGCGTATCCATAAAATTCACAAATCCTATATTCGTCGGTGACAAAAACCGGTTATAAAGAAAAACCCCGGCCACAGCTATAACCAGAAGCGTAATAATAATTTTATTTTTCATAAATCCCTTTCTATTCCGGAACATAAATGACTTTTCCGTCTTCCAGCTCATAAGCGGCCCCGATACGTTTTCCCTGCCCCTCGGATGTTTTCCCCGATGCTTTATAGCGTTCAATTTCTTTCCCTTTTTTCACAATAATTTCCATATTTTCTTTGCCTGGATTCTTGACTAGCGTGACGTCATCTTCTGTAAAAACCTCGGCAATCTGCATACGGGTGACAACCGCCACCATTAAAGCCACAGCAAAAACCATCGCCAAATCAAAAAGATTCGCCATGCCGCTTAACGGATCGTCATCATAATCACTTAATTTCTTGTAACCCCGGTGCCGTTTCATTTCGTCTCACTTGTGGCCAAATCAAAAATATATTGTAAATTGTTAACATCTTCCACAAACCAGCGCTTTTTAACCAACTGTGTGATAAAGCCCGCCGCGCCGCAAAAAATTCCGATTACCGTTGTGGAAAACGCGACCTGCATGTTTAAGGCCATCGACGTGATATCTCCCGCAGCCAACCCGACCAAAGCCGGACCCATAGGAATTAGCGTCCCCATTAATCCAAGCATAGGACCAAGGCGCATTAAAACCCGGGACGCTTCTAATTCTTTTTCCCCCGCCGTTTCAAAATCTGCCAATATCTTCTCCGAATGAACAGGATGCCATCCGGAGGCGGACGCCTCTTTAATAGCCGTACGAAAACCACCTTCAACATAAGTTTCTTTTAAAAAATTAAATTGCTTAACTTTCTTTGTCCGTATTTTTTCCATGACAGTCCGCATGTTATTCTTAAATCTCAAACGCTGCATATAAATTCCGTAAAAGCTTCCCAACATCAACAGCGCCCAAACAAAAGATAAAATGAGAAAAATAATGACCGGAATTAAGAAGCCTGTGGATATCCAATAAAGAACATTTGTTAAAAAATTCATTTACTACTCACTTTCCTAAACCATACTTGTTTTAAAAAACCTGCCAAAAAAATTATTCCCATAATAACCCCCGTCACAAAGAGCCGTTTAAAGGAAATATTGAACTGACTTGCCCCAACATCAACATTGCTCACGATTAGCGGCAGAAACATCGCCAGTAACATTTGCAGAAATGATACGATAATCTTTATCTCTATGCGCGTTTCCCATTGCTTAAATATAGCCTTGCTTAAATTCGCGCTAAAAAAGAGAATAGTAAAATTGGCCAACGCGAATAATAACGCGATACTAAAAAATGATATCTGTTCAATCAGATAAAAAAGATATGTTTGTATAAGAAACAGCCCGACAAAAAATATTCCCGATGGCAATACGGATATGTCATGCGCGGCTGATGATTTATTTTCTTCATAATGGCTCTTAATAAGAAAGAAACTTACGCCCATTATCATAATGGATTCAAAAACCTGAAAAACGCACGCCGCCGATAAAGCCGAGAAATTTGATAAAAATTTTCCAACAGCAAGGATATTCATTCTTTTTGATAATCCAAATAAAGCAAGAATACCTAAAGACATAACAAGGGAATACAGCAATCGTGTCCTCTTTTGGGAGAACAAAGAAATCGTGTTAACTGTTTGCAAGAATCCCAAGAAAAAAAGTATACTTAGAAAAATCCACATAACCGACTACCTGCAACTTTCCTTAATTGTCGTTCATCAAATCTTCAATCCGATTACGGATATCTAATGTT
>JAGQKQ010000204.1 GCA_020430005.1 Candidatus Omnitrophota bacterium | reverse complement strand
TAGTTTCTTCACTTAAGTGGGGAAATACAGAATCTAGCGTAGCTTTCACCTTTCCTGCTCTAATCGAGGGAAAGAAATTTTTAATATCTGTTACATATACGCTGTTTGCACCCATATGAGCAGCGGCATTAGTCTTCGGACTTTTCCCAGTGACAAATGCGTGTGCTATAGGATGAGCGCTTTTTTTATATAGCAGACGATAGTTAATCGCGTTTTGAATTCTCTTTAATTCTTTTGAGGGTTCTGTGATTTCCCTTGTTTTCTTTTTTTGTCTGATTATAAACCTGTGATAGTTTGCCGGTATATTGGCAAGTACTTTTTTAATATCCTCTTCGGGAATTTTTAAAAGCTTTGATAATTCTTCCATTCATTTCCTTTGAAAATAAAAAAAACCCGCCCATAAAATGGGCAGGTTTTCCGCTATAACCGAACTCTCTTTTTTTCCTTAATACTTAATTGCGAGGGGGAATGAGGAGTCATTCGTCTGTATATTTCGCAAGGTTCTTGACGTCCTTTTCTTCGTCGAGTCGACGAAAACGTTTGAATTTAAATATTTCTATTAGGAAAAGAGAGTGGGGTTAAATCATGCTAAACAGTGAACTAACCTGATCGTTAACAGCATCACTGTTTTCGTCGATTGACGAAAGTTTAATAACTTGATTGCTAAATTCTTTTAAAGATGCATCGCTGTTGTATGTGCCAATATCGATTAATATGGAAATTATACGAGCTTTTGTGGTATTTTTCCATTTATCGATTTCTTTTATCAGTTTATCTGATACCACGGATTCCACGTTGTTATCCCAGAAGCTTTTTATCTCCTGGTTCTAACGATTTTTTTCTCGTTAGGTCGGCGTACATTTTCATCCAAATTATTTTGGATGCTCGACACTCTTGGGGGTATTATATTTATTCAACCCCTACGCTCTACACTACTTGCCAGCCTTTCGTAATCTGATAAGTTAGCACGGTGTTGCCGTTTCAGGTTTCACCGTTTTTGCCGAGTCATAATTCTCCAAGTTACCTTGAAGAACGGCAACTAAATTTTTCTTGACATTTTCCCAGTTATTATAAAAATCATACTCCCATATGATTATCGTTTTATAGTTTTTTGATTTGAGATACTCGAGCTTACGAGCATCTCGAATTCGAGCAGTTCTTTGCACTTCGTTAATTGGACCACCTTCGTAAAATCTTGAATCACAGTGCCAGTATGTACCGTTTAATTCAATTGCCACATTAGATTCTACTACAAAATCGATTTTGTATTTCCACACTTTAACCTGTGGTTTGTATTTTGTAGTTATCTGTGAAAGTTCGGCTTCGAATCCCTGCTCCAATTGGCTTGTCTTGGGGGCTACATCAAATAAGCCATGTCTTTGCATTTTTCGAAAAACAGAATTTTCTGTTCTTTTCAGGTTCTTTGCAATTTCTTTAACGGGAAGTGCTGCAAAATTTCTTAAAAGAAATGCCTCTTCTTCTATAGTCCATTCTTTGCGGGTTTCTTTTCTATGAAAAGAAGAGTTGTCTTTTCGTAGTTTACGATTGTTTGCCACTGCTACGATCTGATGAACGGGTCGATTTAGTTTCTTTGCTATATCTTCGTTAGCCATAATTGAGTAGTGTTCCTCGAGAAACTCGTTGTCCTCGTCCCGCCACATTCCGCCCTGTACATCATGTCTTTTTAGTTTTAGTTTTTTATTGGCTGTTGCGATAATAGTGGCTTTAGTCCTGTTGAGATTTTTTAGAAGTTCTTCCCAAGAAGAACTTTCGTAATTATCCCTCAAATACTGCAATTCCTCTTGCGTCCAGCTATTTTGATTCGTGATTTTTAATTCGTAAGCTTTGTTACGAACCGCGCTTTCACCCCGATTAAGGTGTCGAGCCATTTCTTTTATTGTGGGAGTATTTTCCTGTAAATAACAGGTTTTTAAATAATTTATTTCTTCGTTCGTCCATTTTTTCATAGTGAACAAATTTAGGAAATTTAAAGTTAAATGTCAAGACTTTTTAATTTTTTTTACCATCCGTGACAAAGAAAAAATCAGCTTTCTTAAATGCTTCTTGATCGTTGATTTCCTGCATGCCCCGTTTTAGAGGCGCTTCGAAGTTTGTTCCACCGCCATCGAAGTATTCACACATCTCAATAATCTTCTCCATGTTTTTCCCGTCTTTACCATAAAATGTATCGACCTTCAAACTTTTCGGATTAGAATCTCCTGAGAAATGAATAAACAAGAAATCACGTTTTTGACGTATGGCGATCTCTAACATTCCTAATGCCACAGATTTAGCCCAAATTTCACCAGATCCGCTCATTGACCCTGACTCATCACAAGCCATTACAATGGGGCCCTGTTGTTCTTTGACTTTATCTTTGGTTTCGTAAACTGTTAGTTTATGATCTACCATTTTTTGATATGTTAGATATTTTGCTACGGGGTGGCCCAATAAAGCTTTCTCTGCTGGAATGGCTTTTTGAATCTCAGATCCGGTGGTCAAGTCATGTAATTCATTGCTACCGGGTTTTAGTTTCTCGGCCTGTTTCTTCACGGCTAGTGCCATGTATCTACCAGCCAATTTAGCTATTTGTGCCAGTTTGCGATTATTTCGCATCTTTTGAAGCAACCTGGTTTTCTCATGGTGACTCATTTTCTGATAGCCGGGATCACTATCGAGCCCCCAATTTGTAATAAAGTTATGCGTTTCTTGCACGGTGTTCATGGTGTTTTTGAGAGACTTAGCGATTAAGCCTTTGAACTCTTTCTGATTAACGGAATCGTCGAAGTTCTTTCTTGCCTCTTCGAGAGCCTGCTTTGCTTCTTCTAATGTGTATTTCGAAGAATCATTGCCTGTTCCCGGTGTACCGTCTTCGTCACCTTCCCCTTCACCGTCCGCAGCTTGCTGTGCTTGTTGCATGGCTTGCTGCGCTTTTTGAAGATCTTCAAGAGCTTGTTGCTGTTCTTGCGCTTTTTTCAACACTTCCTTGAGTTCTTGCGCAAGGGTTTCCAATCCCATGACAGTGCCCGTGTGATCTACCCGGGTAAATACTCTAAGTTCTTTATATTTAGGAGATTCTGTGATCTCTTCCATTATTTTCTGATTTAATAGATATTCCAGTTCAATTTCTTGCTCAGGTACCAATTCAGGAGTATACTTAAAAAGTGCTGCGTTGGCATCCTGAAGCAAGTTTCTGTATGGTGGATAACTGTCTCCTACATCTTCATAGAGAAACTCTTCCACCTTAGGATTATCCGATAGCATTTGTTCAAATAATCTGTGATCCAAAGCATCTTGGCGAATACTATCCTTACCAAGTTGAGGATCTATAATTGCTTTCTTGTGATTTTTTCCAAGATTTTTCATAATATATTAAATATCCGACGACATGTTGAAGACCCTTTTGTAGACCTCTGCGATCTCCATCTGAATCTTCGACTTCATTTCTTCGAGGTCGGCAACTTCTTTTCCTTTTGCTTTCATTTCCCGCAGAAGGACATCAATTCTTTTAAGGGTTTTACCCATCTTTTTCCGAAGTTCACTGGCTTTTTCCATTTGCTTGCCGATATCTTGTTCGTCATGAATATCTTTAAATGATTGCATACTTTCGTTAAAGATATCAATGAGTTCCTGTTTTTCAGGATTTGTGGTTTCCAGAATCCGGCTATGCAATGTTCGAGTTTCTTTCGGATCATCCCACCACGCGTGTTGTAATATTTCAAAATCTTCTTCTGTTACGTGATCACGTTCATGATACCACGCTTCGGCCTGTAATAGGCGAATGGATCGTCTGTAAGTACGGTCCGTAATAATG
>JAGQKQ010000203.1 GCA_020430005.1 Candidatus Omnitrophota bacterium | reverse complement strand
TTCAAAGTGGCCACAACCAAAAACGCCGAAATAAATCCGTTCGCTGCGGCAGGATAGAGATAATTAATCGCGAAATGCGTGGTCATTAAGGAGGCTGCGTTTGGTGTCAAAAGTAAAATCGCGATGACATTCATGACACTGACAAACAGTCCTGCGCTGATTAATTTACCCCGTGTCCGCGCGTCCCGAACGGTATAAGCTCCAGCAAGACTACCGATAAAAAATGTCAGAAACATGCCGATGTCTCCCCCCACAATCAGACGGACTAATACGCTGCTGGCCAACGACATAATAAAAGCCAGTTGGAGATCATTAAAGAGCAGCATCGTCAACATCCCGATACCAGCGACAGGAACATAATATTCGGGAATTTCGGTGTAGGTTTGAATAACGTGGGCCGTGGAAACAATTAAGGTTAATAAAAGTCCAAGATGCAGGAATTTTTTGACACTCGCTTTGTTAAAAAAACTCAGATAAAGACCTAAGAAGAATAATAATAGCGGTAGGATTAAAGAGTATCCGGCACTAAGGCAGAACCCGCCGAATAGGATAAAATACAAGACCGTAAATAGTACGATCCAGCGTTTCTTACGGGTCTTCTTCTGAACGTTATTTTGATTGTTTTTTTGTATCATGATCATAAGCCTCAATAATTCTCTGGACCAGTTCATGACGGACAACGTCCTCTCCCGTCAAATGGATAAATTGGATTCCTCCAATGCCCTCGAGAATTCTTTCGGCATCCGAAAGGCCATTTGGTTCCCCTTTCGGCAAATCACTCTGTGTAATATCCCCGGTAATAACGGTCTTTGAATCAAAACCCAAACGTGTCAGAAACATTTTCATCTGAAAAGGCGTACTGTTTTGGGCTTCGTCCAAGATAACAAAAGCATCGTTCAACGTTCGTCCGCGCATAAACGCGAGCGGGGCTACCTCAATCAAACCTTGTTCGGTCAGTTCTTCCACCTTCTTCGCTTCCATCATGTCATAAAGAGCGTCATAAAGCGGCCGTAGATAAGGCAAAACTTTTTCTACCATATCTCCGGGAAGAAAACCTAAACTCTCACCGGCTTCAATAGCCGGACGTGTCAAAATAATCCGACGGACAATTCCTTTTTTAAAGGCGTTAACCGCCATGGCCATCGCCAAATATGTCTTTCCTGTTCCCGCCGGACCGACACCAAAAACAATGTCATTGTTTTTGATGGCTTCAACATATTCAATCTGTCCTTTGGTTTTCGGCGTGACAAGCGCACCTTTAACCGAAACATCGATTTTTTCTTTTGCCAGGCGTTTAAAATCAAATTTCTGATCAGAATGTGTCAGGCGCAGCGCATAAGTGATATCACGATTCTTAACATCCGACCCTTTTTCAATAATCCCTTTGAGATAATCGAAAAGTTCGCATGCCTTATCAACCTGCTCCCGTTCACCAGCTATTTTAATCCCTGTATTGCTTTGCGTAATTTTGACACCAAGTTCCTTTTCGACAAGACGAATGTTCTCATCGTACTTGCCACAAAGCATTTGCAGTTCTTTATTACTCTGACAAAGAATATTTCGTTCCATAAAATATCTATTCAACAGGAATTCGTAATGTCATTCCCGGTTTGATCGAATTCGGATCCTTCATTGTGGCCTTATTCGCCTCATAAATTTGAGTCCATTTACTGTATGAGTTATAAAACTTTTTGGATATTTTTTGTAAAGTATCGTCTTTCTCTACCGTGTATTCAAGAAAAGATTCCGGACGGGAAGGAGCTGCTGATGGCGCCAGAGAGCGTCCTTTAGCTGCCGGGGCATCCTCGTCACTGTCGCTAAACGTCGGCAACGACGGCAATGTCGCCTTCGGCTCTTTCTTTATGGTATTTTTTGCAGCCTGAATCGGTTCCGATGGGTATGTCGATGTGCTCGTTGATGTCCGGGTTGTCGACGTTTCCTTAATAAGCGCGTCAACACCGGGCTCGTCAAGATCCTGAGTCACCTCAAGAATATAAACTTTACGGGTATTTTTCTTGCTATTGTCTTCGGTCATAGACGAGTTTTCCCAGTTTCCCAACGTTCCTTCAACTTCCTGGTCAACCCGCTCTTTATCTTGCATATAAGCGCGCATACTGACACCTTTTGTTGTGCTGCACGCCGAAACACTCATCATTATTGCCGTAAGAATAAGTGTATTTAAAATTACCCTAGGCATTATCGCCTCCTTTTTTTATCGTCATTATTCCCAATTCTTGTAATTGTTTTTGATCGACCCCGCTAGGCGCGTCGGTCAGAAGACAACTGCCTTTTTGTGTTTTCGGAAAAGCAATTGTGTCACGGATAGAATCCAAGCCAGTAAGGATTGCTACCAAACGGTCTATTCCATAAGCCACACCGGCATGAGGCGGTGCGCCGTACTCAAAAGCTTTCAGGAGAAACCCGAAACGTCTTTCCGCTTCTTCTTGATCAAAACCTATTATATCAAAGATTTTCGATTGCATATCTTTTTTATGAATACGAACAGACCCGCTGCCGATTTCATTACCATTAAGAACAAGATCGTAAGAACGCGCGCGGACTTTGTTGAACTCCTTGGCATCCACAAGCGCCATATCTTCTTCTTTAACAGACGTAAACGGATGGTGTTCACTTTCCCAGCGTTTTTCTTCCTCATTGTAATGGAACATTGGAAAATCAACAACCCACAAAAAGGCAAATTCATTAGGGTCATTCGTGTCTTTTCGTGTATCCGGTTTATCCGAATTGTATTTTTCCATCGCTTCCTTGTGGGTCATCCGCGGGAACGGGATCGGCAAATCGATGCCTTTAATTTCCTTAAAAACAGCGGCAAATAATTTTTCAGTCACGGCGAAGATATCTTCCTCTTCCACAAAGGACATCTCCATATCCAGCTGGGTAAATTCCGGCTGACGATCAGCCCGCAAATCCTCATCACGAAAACATTTAACAATTTGAAAATACCGGTCCATACCTGAGACCATTAATAATTGTTTGAATAACTGTGGGGATTGCGGCAAGGCAAAAAAGCGTCCGATGTTTAAACGCGCGGGAACCAGAAAATCCCGGGCCCCTTCCGGTGTGGATTTTGTTAAAACCGGCGTTTCAATTTCCATAAAATCTTCTTTATGAAGAATATCACGGATCGTCTTGCATAGTTTATTCCGCGTCTTTAACGCGCTCAGCATTTTGCCGCGGCGGATATCCAGATAACGATAGGTTAAACGGTGCTCCTCGGAAACATCCACCTCATCATCAATCTCAAAAACAGGGACTTTACTCGGGTTCAGAATTTCCAGTTGTTCAGCACAAAGTTCAACTTCTCCCGTTCCAATATCTTTATTGACCATTCTTTCCGGACGAACATTCACCTTACCGGTGACACGGATCACAAATTCCGGTCCGAGTTTTGAAGCCGTATCATGGGCGTCTTTACTGACCGATGGTACAAAGACAACCTGAGTAATACCATAGCGGTCGCGGATATCAATAAAAATTAATTTTCCATGATCCCGACGGGCCGCAACCCATCCGCATAAGGTCACTTCCTCGTTACCGTTTTCTTTTCTCAATTGTCCGCAAGTATGTGTACGTAGCATGGAACTCAAATCCTTTCATTCTTTCATTTGCTAAAATATTCTAAAATTTTATTAAACCCGACGTCTTCCTGTTCGCCGGTTTTCATATTCTTGATTGTTGCCGTTTCTTTTTGAAGTTCTTGTTCCCCTAAAATTAAAACGTATTCGGCTCCGGTTTTATTAGCCAATCGCATTTGACTTTTCATAGACGCCGCTTTAAAACTCATATCCGAAGG
>JAGQKQ010000202.1 GCA_020430005.1 Candidatus Omnitrophota bacterium | reverse complement strand
TGTCTGCAATACCTTTGTTGTCCTCTGTAGGATTATAATATTCCTCGCGCATCAAAAGAAAAACAACGTCCGCGTCCTGTTCAATCGCCCCGGACTCTCGCAAATCTGACAATTGCGGACGATGGTCCTGTCTAGACTCTACCGCTCGGGATAACTGGCTTAAAGCAATCACCGGAACACCAATTTCTCTCGCCAGCGCTTTTAATGATCTGGAAATCTCTGAAATTTCCTGCTGACGGCTTTCAGATTTTGTCGTTCCACGCATCAACTGAATATAGTCCAACACGATCATCTGGATATCAAAATTAGCCTTTAAACGCCTCGCCTTAGCCCGCAATTCCAGCGCTGAAATGGCCGGCGTGTCATCAATATACACCTTGGCTTCGGATAAAACTCCGGCAGCCTTTGTTAATTTCGGCCAATCCGACGGAGATAAAAATCCCGTACGGACTTTATGCGCATCCACTTTAGCCTGCGAACACAGCATACGCTGAACCAACTGCTCTTTCGACATTTCCAAGCTAAAAATAGCCACACCTTTGTTTAGTGCGATACCGACATACTCCGCCATGGAAATGGCAAACGCTGTTTTTCCCATCGAAGGTCTGGCCGCAACAATAATAAGATCTGACTTTTGCAGCCCGCTGGTCATTTTATCAATCTCTTTAAACCCGGTGGCCACCCCTGTAACGTGTTCTTTTCGCTGGTACAGTTTATCGATATTCTCGATACCTTCTTTGACAAGCTGCTTGATATGCACCGACTTTTGTTTCTGTTTTAAATCGGCGACCTCAAAAATAAGGCGTTCGGCATTATCAACAATATCTTCAATATTAGCGGCCGATTCATAACTTTCATGGATAATTTGAGTAGAGGCTTTGATGAGCTTACGAAGAACACCTTTTTCTTTAACAATACCGGCATAATGCTCAACGTTCGCAGAGCTGGGAACAAGGTCTATAATGGATGAAATATAACTGACACCGCCAACATTCTCAAGAAGTCCGTCACTTTTGAGTTTGTCGGTCAGCGTGATAAGATCAACATTTTTGCGGGCATTATACAGGTCGATAATCGCCTGATAAATTTGTCGGTGAGATTCTTCATAGAACCAAGATTCATCAAGAACTTCAAGCGCTAAGCCGATGGCCTCTTCATCGATCAGCATAGACCCCAGAACAGACCTTTCGGCATCAACGTTTTGCGGCGGAACTTTTATTACTTCTTCGTAACCCATAGCCTTATCTTTGCAGTAACTTCGGGGTGAAGCTGAACACCAACTTCAAAAATTCCCAGTTCTTCGATAGGCTTTTCAAAAACAACATCTTTTTTATCAATTGTAAAGCCTTCGACATCCAAAGCTTTAACAACGTCTGCCTCGGTAATGGATCCGTAAAGCTTTTCCTGATCATTAACTTCAACAGTAACTGTACAGGAAACTTTGGCCAATTGTTCGGCCAGCTTTTCTGCTGAACCTTTTTCTTCGGCCAATTTCGCCTTTTGCTTTTCCTGTTGAAGTTTTATTTTTTTCAGATTACCGGCAGTCGCGGTAAAAGCTTTTTTGTTTGGGATTAAATAATTACGGGCATACCCGTCTTTAACCTTTACAACATCGCCGACTTTTCCTAAACTCGGCACGTTTTCTGACAATATAACTTCCATACAGAACGTCTCCTTAAAATACTAAACGGGATAATTTACTTTTTTACACCACCGGTTGTCAAAAGCGCCAAGTATCTCGCCTGCTTGATAGCCTGCGATAACTGACGTTGTTCTTTTGACGTGACACCGGAGATACGACGGGGAACAATCTTTCCGCGATCATTCAAATATTTCTGCAAAAGAGAAACATTTTTGTAATTAATATCCGCGTCTTTCGGTAATTGATACTTACTTGTGTTTTTCTGACGGGAGCCAAGCTTTCTTCGCCCCAATCTTTTTCCTTTTTTCACATTCTTAACCAACGTTCATCCTCCTTAAACTATTCGTTCCAAGCGATATCCTCTGGTTTGATAGTACTACTTCCACTTTGTTGAGAAGAAACATCCGCATAATCCTCGTCGGATTTTGTTTCTTCCTCTTGATTATCATCTGACTTTCCTGTTCCGTAACTTCCTAAAAACTGTACGCGTTCGGCACGGACATCGATCGCGCTTCTTTTTTGCCCGTCATTTGTTTCCCAAAATCTGGATTGGAGAACACCTTCCACAAAAACAGGACGTCCTTTTTCCAAATACTGGCAACAAGCTTCAGCCTGCTTATCCCAGACAGTAACAGTCAAAAAGCAAACCTCTTCTTTGAGTTCTCCTGAGCTGTCTTTGAAACGACGATTAACAGCTAATCCTAAATTCGCAACGGCTGTGCCGCCTGGCGTATAGCGCAATTCAGGATCTCGGGTTAAGTTACCGATTAGGAAAACTTTGTTTAAATTCGCCATTGGAACCTCCTTACACACAAACGCTTTTGTAAATAGTTTATATTCCGGCCGGAATTACTTTTTAACTATTATAACAGATTGGCCGGAACGTCTGGAAATTTTTACATCTAATTTGAATCTGAGGTTGTGCGGGACTCTGCTTTGACAACAACAAAGCGTAAAACTTTGTCATTTAACTTCAATGCAGATTCAATTTTCGCAACAGTATTTCCTTCACCTTCGAAGTTCACAAGGTAATAGGTTCCTTCCTTGTGCTTTTTAATTTCAAACGTGAATTTTTGCTTTTCCAACCAAACTTGACTATTGATAACTTTCCCACCGGACTTATTAATAAGTTCGGCAGCGCCTTTTAAAACTTGTTCTTTGTTATCCGTGCTCATATGAGCGTCGAGGATTAACATTAATTCATACTTTGTGACTGTTTCCATTTTTTCCATTTTATTTCCTTCTGTTAAACTTATCCATGGCATCCTTAATACCGTCTCTCAACCATGCAAGACAGCAGTTGGCCGCCTCATCAACATACTCATCAAGTTGTTTTTTCTCCGTACGCGTAAACTCACCTAAAACGTAATCCACCGGGTCTTCTTGATGACCAGGATATCCGATCCCCAAACGCAACCGGGAAAACTCTGAAGTCTGTAAATATTCGACAATCGATTTTAACCCGTTTTGTCCTCCGGCACTACCCTTGGGACGAAGCCGCATTTGAGCATACGGCAAATTGAAATCATCGCAGAGAATTAATATATTTTCAAGAGAAATTTCTCTGGTGTGAACGGCCTGTTTAACGGCGGTTCCGGAGTTATTCATATACGTCAACGGCATTAAAAGAATTACCGTATTTTCTCCATCCCGACATTCCGCTGTTAAACCATTTGTAAAAGAACTTAGGGCGAATTTTGTTTTTAAAACATCCGCCAAATGACGAACAACAAGAAAACCTAAATTGTGCCGCGTCCATTGATATTCTTTTCCAGGATTGCCCAACCCAACAATAAGGCGTGTTTCTGACAAATTCTTAACCTAATCTTTCTTTCCTTCTGATTTTCCTTCAGGTGTTCCTTCCTTCTCTGCCTTCTCTTTCTTTTCCTTTATAACTTCAGGTTCAGTCGGCGCGGCTTCTTCCGTTTCAACTTCTTCTTTCATCGGAGGAACGACTGAAAACACAATAGCCTCTGGGTCATGTTTTGTTTTAACCCCTTCAGGCAATAGAATATCTTTAACGTGAATGACATCACCGATCTTTAAATGACTCACATCAACTTCTAATTTATTCGGGATGTTTGTCGGTAAGCAAATAACATCCAGCTCCCATAAAGTATGTTCCAATGAACCGCCATCGGTTTTAACTCCAACAGCTTCCCCTTTAGCGACAACA
>JAGQKQ010000201.1 GCA_020430005.1 Candidatus Omnitrophota bacterium | reverse complement strand
TTAACGGCCACATAGTCCAATGGCGACGGACTCCCCTGACCGTTAGCGCCTTTTAAAAGAAGCTGATGGTAATCCGCCTGGTGAATACTGTGCCTCAGGCCGTGAATTTCGTCGCCCCAAAACGGTTTTTGTGACGCCTGATATAATTGATGAAATGAAAAAACAGCGGCGAGATCAATAATAAGGAGAAAAAATAATGCCAGCAAACCGGATACGCAACATTTTTTGATCAGATTTACTGGCATACGTTTTAGTTGCTCGTTACTGGTCGCTAGTCGCTCGTTATATCCAGTTTCGCTAATCCTAACTCGTCGTCACCAGCAACGAGTGACGAGCAACGAGCAACTAATTTAGAGCTTTTTCAAGATCAGCGATAAGGTCTTTGGCATCTTCAATACCGACGGATACACGAATTGTTTCTTCCGTAATACCCGAGGCTCTTAGACCCTTTTCTCCCATAGACGCATGACTCATCAACCAGGGATGTTCAATCAGGGATTCCACTCCGCCCAAAGACTCGGCTAAACAGAAATATTCCAGATGATGGAATAAATGATCACAGCTTACTTTTTCTGTGTCCAACTCAAAAGATAACATACCCCCAAAACCCTTCATCTGCTTCTTTATAAGATCATGTTGTGGATGGCTTTTCAGCCCGGGATAATAAACCTTCTTAACATTCTTGTGGCCTTCCAGGAATTCCGCGATCGCCAAGGCATTAGCCTGATGCGCTTCCATACGCGGCCCCAGTGTTTTTACACCGCGTAAAACCAGCCATGCGTCAAACGGCGATTCCGAAACGCCCAGCGCATTCACCAGGAACCGGCCTCTTTCTTCCAGATCTTTATTACCGTAAACAATCGCCCCGCCGACCACATCACTATGTCCGTTAATATATTTGGTTGTGGAATGCACAACAATATCAGCGCCAAATTCAAACGGTTTTTGAAAATACGGTGAAAGAAACGTATTGTCCACTACGGAAATTAATTTATTCTCCTTGGCAATGGCAATCACAGCCTCCAAATCCACAATATTTAACAGCGGATTCGACGGTGTTTCGATCCAAATCATTTT
Organism: Candidatus Omnitrophota bacterium; assembly: GCA_020430005.1. GTDB lineage: Bacteria > Omnitrophota > Gorgyraeia > Zapsychrales > Zapsychraceae > JAGQKQ01. The sequence continues at coordinate 2,767 of JAGQKQ010000201.1, read as the reverse complement.
CGTATTCTCTTTGACGGCCGCCTTAACGGCATTCACATCGCGCATATTTAAAAACGAAAATTCAATCCCGAATTTCGGAAAAACCTGATCGAATAAACGGTAGGTTCCTCCGTAAATATCGTCACCGGTAATCACATGATCTCCGGCCTTTAAAAGGCTGACGACCGCGGTAATAGCGGCCATTCCGGTGGCTGTAGCCGAAGCTCCGACACCGCCTTCCAGAGCCGCAATATTTTCTTCCAGAGCAGTCCGCGTCGGGTTGCCGCTGCGCGTATAATCGTACCCTTTATTTTTGCCCAAACCGTCAAAATAAAATGTCGAGGTCGGATAAATCGGTGTGGTCACCGAATTATAACTTCCGTCTTTATAAACCCCTTTATGTACCGAGTTGGTTCGCAAGCCCATATTGATTACTCTCCCTTGATTCTGTTAGGTATTTCGCGTAAAACGCGCTGTTTTTAAGATCATTACTTTATCATGCCTGAAAAGCGGGGTCAAATTCTGATTTATTAAGGAAGGTTTAGTCTTTTTTCAGACTAAAAACTGACATCCAGACCGGAAACAAGCCGGTAATCGTTTTTCTTCTTACCGGACGAAGGGGCATTATTGTAATCATCCACAAAACTGACCTTCCATGCCACATGTTCGCTCATCGGGTTCACGAGGGCTGTTTCGGAATGAAGACGGTAAGCATCCGTATCCTCAAAAGACGAATAATACGTCACGTCATTGGTTAACTTGAGATCTCCGAACAGTTTGGATTCCAGATAAGCCCGCGGAGCGGCAATCGCATCGGTATTATTTTCCGTATCATCACGGTAATTGGTATACTGCGCTCCAACCGCCGCCTCACCTTGAAGTTTAAAATTATCATTTTTCGCAAACCAGTAACCCAAACCAATACCAGGCGTCATCCGATAGTTGATATTAGCGTAACGGTCCTGATCCGCTTCCATTTTGTAGAAATAGTACGCCCTTCCATCTTTGGCCGTTTTCCGGTCATTCCGCAATAATCCATAGAATTTTTTACCGTCCGTTTTATTATCTTTACGGGAAATATAGGTCGACACCTTTCCGGTAAATTGATCGAGGTCCGTTGTGCGTTTGATTTCCAATTCCGCATTGGCCTGATTGCTCTCGGTGTTTCCTCCGGCCTGGCTGTAACCGATGGAAATACGACTTTCCCACAAGTCAAGCTCATGATTAACCGCATTCTTTTTGGAATCCTTCGTAGCCGCCTGCTGATCAACCGGTAAAGGCTGTGCAACATCCTGGCTCTTCACGCGCCGTTCAATAAATTTTTTATTGATCCGGATGCGTCCGGCGCCGGGCGTTTCCAGCATAATATCATATTTACTTTCTTCAACAAACTCGCCGGAGACCTGATCACCGTTTGTGAGATAAAGAATATCAGCGTAGGAAGACATCGTACCCATACTCAAAAAGAGACAGACAAAAATAAAAATTCTCGGAATCATATATTGAAATCTCCTGTTAATAATAATATTTCATCGTGAAGATATTCACTATTCGAAATATTAACGCAATCGCCGGCGCCGCCATAGCAAACCATCTTAAAACAGGATGCTTGCACAAATATCCTAAAAAGATAACAACTCCCCATTGAAACACGGCCATAAGAAAGGCTAGAAATCTGGAACTCCAGATATAAGGACCGGCTATGGCGTAAATAAACACGCTGGAAGAAATTAAAATGGCGATAACTCCCAGGACCGTATTATCCCATGGAACATCCACCTCTTGTCTTGCCGGAAAAACCGCGCCTCCTGCCCCGGCGCTTTTACCTTCGACCACAATATTAACAGCATCAATGACCTGATTAAAAAGGATCATTCCCATTACAAAACCAATCACAGACACCGTTAGAGAAAAAGCTAGAGAAGGAATATGAGCTAGAAGATTTGTCACCAGCAACACAATCGTTGTTGTCATAAAAAACTGTCTTGATAAAGGGTGGCCGCCGATATTGTGCCGCTGAATATAGCTATTATAATCTTCCGCAAAACCGGGAATAACTTGAAAGACCCAGTAAAGACTGTATATGGGAATAAATAAAAAACCGACCGCTTTGCCCGGCGTGGTGCGGACATGCTCATCCTGAATGGATTGCCAGGCTTTATACCAAACAATTGAACCAATAACCATCGCGTAAATCAGGGCCGAAAACATAAGAACCAAACAGCCTTTAATGGCGTCAAGGTTACGGGTTTGCGTCATCACAGCGGTCAATAAAATGATCAAAGCCCCTGATCCTATTAGCGAACCCATAAAAAATGGCTTGGATAATCTACTCATAGTTTTAATCTAATGATGATTTATTGGATACAAACACAAAGCCCATCATCCGGCCCGTTGCCGGATTAGTGACTTTCGAGGTCATTTTCTGTCGCTCTTCTTCTGTGCAGGAATCTTCTTCCCTTACAACCAGCTTCCACGTTGGTTTGGAACGGTTATAAACCTTGGAAATCGGCTCCTGCCCTAAATAACACCCTTTGGTAAACGACACAAAGTCCTCTGTACTTATATTTAACAGCATTTCATCATGATAATCAAGTCCATGTTGAGGAATTTTATGTGTGACTCTGAAGACAAGGAACTCCTCTTCAGTTACCGTGGAATCTAATTTCTTGGATGTGATGACAATTTTTCCTTTTTTCTGCGGGATCGTCCATTCTTCATCGCTTAAAGAATAGGTATTATCCAAATCAAAGTAAACATTGAGATCTTTCTTCTCTAATTTAGTACC
>JAGQKQ010000200.1 GCA_020430005.1 Candidatus Omnitrophota bacterium | reverse complement strand
GTTATAATAAACTCTCTCGCAACAAAAAAAAGCCCCATTAAGAATGGAAAAGCAATCATCGCCATTAGTTGAATACTTTTAAAATAACCCCTGCGCACTCGAGACAAATCATCTTTTACCTTGCTATACAATGGAAATAGCACTTCATTTATCTTTTGGGTAAAATGCGAAATAATTAAATTAGGAATATTAAAAGCGAACTGATAAAACCCCAGATCTGCTGCACCTAAAAAGCGGCCTGTTACAATATAATCCATATTACAATTAAAATAACTAATAAAGGACCCTGCATATAAATTCTTTCCGAAATGAAAAAGTTCTTTGAACTTATTTTTGTTGAAAATAAGCCTTGGCCTCCATGAATTTTGAGAAATAAATGTCATTGATTTTACAATTCGTTCAACAAGAATGCCGGAAACAATCGCCCAAACACCAAATCCTTTAAAAGCTAAAATTAAAACTATAAAAACCCGAACAAGCGTACATAAAATTTCAATAATCGCAATCTTCTTAAACTTTAAGTCTTTAAAAGCCAGCATTGAATGGATGCTGGCAAAGGATGAAAATATAAAATTTAATGAAAGCAGTGCTATGATCATTTGCACTCTAGGTTCTCCAAAAAATCTAGCAGCTATTGGAGACACAATAACTGCCAGAAGAGTTAAAACTGTTGAGACAAATAAATTTGCCCAGTAGGACGTTGATAAATCTTCATCATCAACATCCTTATTTCGATGAATTAGCGCAGCAGACAACCCCAGATTTCCGAATAAATTAACAATTTGTGTTACCAACAAAGCCATTCCTATTAAACCAAAATCTTCTGGCATTAAAAGCCTGGCCAAAACAGCTGTAACAACAAACCGAACTGCACTAACAACAGTTGAACTCAGCAATGACCAAAAAGCCCCTTTAGAAGCAGTCTGCGTCAAGTTTACTTTCTTAATATCGGTCTCTTTTGTATTTTCTTTATCCATGTGAATAATATCCGTTTCGCTGCCGGTCTTTACACCCGTAATAAAAGCCTTGCGTGTATTTCATGCGGGCATAGGTTTTATACGCCTTTTTTCCTGTAAGCCGCTGGAACCAGTATTTCATACACTGAACACAATAGTCTTTATACACCCAACGGGGAACGCCAAATAAAAAAGGCCCTTTTATTTCTTTTTCTTTTAACCGGGCCACTTCATAGCCATAAGATGTTTTGCGTCCCATAATGTGCCTCCATCCGCTTTTTTCTTTCGGCACAAACTGCACAACCGCTGCCTCAGCCACATAATACGCTTTAAATCCTTTATCACGAAAACGCGTCATTAATTCCGTCTCACTACCACTGCCCACCAGCGCGTTCTCCGCGTTCAAACCAAAACTTGCACTGAATGGGCCGGCTTCTTCAATGAAATATCTGGGAAAAGCGAAGTTGGGCCCGATAAACATTTCATTATCCGTTAATTCACGGTTTTCATTCCCCCAATTCAAGCCCCTCACCGAAAATGGCGCATAGGCCATCAGTTCTTCATCAATCTTCTGGCTTTCAAACTTGCTCACAATCGGCCCACCGAAATAATATCCACAGGGTTTTTTCTGATATTCCTGCCAGTAAGAAACCAGCCATTGTGTACCGACCTGAATATCATCGTCCGTAAAAACAAGCAATTTCCCGGACGCCTCTTGCAGCCCTTTATTCCGGGCTTTAGAGACACCCAAGGCCGGTTCCTTAAGATACTTTAGCGGAATCTTAGAATGAAAATTCCGGACTACGTCATCGGTACGATCCGTACACTGATTATTGATAATAATAACTTCACATTCTATATTTTCCGGAATCGACAAAGTATTCATGCTTTCAAGTGTCTTTTTTAAACTCTGCGCATGATTATGTGTCGGTATAATAATTGAAACATCCATTGAATCACGCTCCTGTCAGACGATCACAATAAAACGATTCTAAACGCCGCGATAAAACATCCATATGAAAATACTGCCGTACAAATTTCTCTCCACGCTCTCCCATGACTTTACGTAATTCAGGGTTTTCACACAAAGTCTGTAAATAATGCACCGCCCCGGACAAATCGTCCTCTGAAAATAAAAAACCTGTCTTGCCATTTTGAAATGCTTCCTGAACACCATCCACATTCCGGACCACAACAGGCACACCCATAGCCTGCGCCTCTAATAACGCCACTCCAAAGGCTTCCCGACGGCTGGTTAATAAAAAAATATCCGCGCCTTGTAATTCTTTAATAACACCTTCTTCAGCCAGTCCCCCTGTAAAATGCACTTGCTCTTCCAATCCCAGGGCCGAAACCTTCGCTTCTAAATTTGTTCGAAGGTCGCCATCACCAACGATACGGTATTGAAACGCGACACCGCTCTCCTTTAAAGTCCGGATGATATTCAGCGCGCAAAATAAATCTTTTTCAGGAACCAAGCGAGCGACAGTCACAATAACCGGCTTCAGATTCTCTTTGGATTTCCGGTGTTGAAACTTTTCAAGATCAATACCATTAAATTGTTTAACAACCCGCTGCGGCAAATATCCCGGCAGAACCGACAACTGTTCGATATTATTATCGCTGACCGTCAAAACGGCGTCCGCTCTGGATAAAAGCTCCCTGTACATATCCATCCGGCCCTTTTCTGCCAAACGGAGATCAAATCCGTGAAACGTGACAAGAAACTTTGTTTTCGGAAAGGCTTCTTTAAGAAAGATTAAATCCTGCCCTACCGGACCAAAATGACAATGAATAATGTCATATGTTTTGTCCATAAACGGTGCCAATAAAAACATTCTGTTTAAAACATCATATAAACTTAAACGAAAAGGCCGACAGCACCGCATTAGTTTGCCAATAAGCCTGATATGATATTTTCCTAAAAGGCTTATAGCCTTAACACATCGTTTAAGCCGTCTTTTCGGAACATCAAAATATTTTGCGTCTGAAAGCAAATCATGCGCATAAACATCCTCATGAATAGCACCTGCTGTTTGCCGGCGAAAGGCAAAGATATTCACCTCATGCCCCAGCTTTTTAAGACTGATAATATGATTCAGGACAAATGTCTGTGAAAGACTCGGAAATTGTGTTGTCGCAATCGCAATCTTCATCGTGTTATAACCCCACCTTAATAAACGCGTAAACAAGTATCAAAATACCGATTGTCCATATTCCCGACATTTTCCAATCTTGTTTGGTAAAGCGAAAATCTAATTCGTTATTCCGCTGTTTGGCGATATACATCAAACTGCCTGACAGGGCAAACAATAAGTATGGCAATACCGTGTATGTTCTTGATAGAAAAAACGCCGCCGCGCAGAACCCAACCAAACTGGACTGCACAGCCAGGGCATAATTATATAATTTTTGGTCCGTATTTATAATCATCGATAGTCCCTTGAATGAACTGTAAATCAAGGCCATCCAGAAAAAGATACCAAAAAGGCCTAATTCCGCCGCGGCCAGGATATAGGAATTATGGGCTGTTTGTGGCAAATCTTCCATAAAGCGGTCATACCCGGCACCGAACAATGGATTGGCCTTAAGTAATAAAATACCGCCATACCACAGTTCAATCCGGCTGGATGCGGATGCTTCGGAGGTTGAAATAATGCCTAAACGGGATGGGCCGATGGCGAAAAGCGCGACTGCGCACAGCCCACCGATAATCCCCCCCCATAGAAACTTTTTGGTTTTCCGTACAAAAAAGAAATAGATTGTAACTAATAAAGCTAAAAATCCGCCGCGCGAATTGGTTAGAAAGATTCCGTAAAACAAAGCGGCCAGAAATCCCAGGTTAAGAAGACGGACTAAAATATTCTTTTTTCGTCCGAAAAGAAAGGTAATACAAACTCCACAGGCGATAACAAACAACAAGGCCAAATCATTGGGGTCATTAAAT
>JAGQKQ010000001.1 GCA_020430005.1 Candidatus Omnitrophota bacterium | reverse complement strand
GTTTTATATTAAGAACCGGTAACAGTGTTATCCAAAACCATAACGTTGCGAAACAAAGAAAGGCCATGAGTTGTCGCCATTGATAAACAAACAATGTTAAACATATGATAGAAAAAGCCGCGGTCAAAAAATAAGGATCTGAAATAGAACGAACAACAAAAGAATAGTCGGAAATTGTGGCATGAATATCTACCGGAAAACACAACCAGACAAGATAGACGCCAATAACTTTAGTCATCGTCATAATACGGACTAATACATTTCCATCAAAGTAATTAATCATCAAGTCCGTATTACGCGCCATCGGAAAGGCCCAGACCCATAAATAAAATAACGTAAGAATAATATATCCGCCGCCGTACTTTTTTATATGAGGCCAAAAACTTTCTTTGGACAATTTTTCCTGTTTGACATAATACCGTGATAAGAGCATTAAAAAAGGAATTGTAATAGCCATTTCCTTAGAAAATAATGCCAGAAAATAAAAAACCATCGAGGAACAATATATCCAGAAATTGTATTTTCTGTTTTCACATAGAAAAAGGTATGCTATTAAAGCCAATAAACCAAAAAATACAACCAGCAAATCTTCCCGGAACGATATAACATTAACGACTTCGCTATTAACCGGATGAATAGCAAATAATACCGACGTCAGTAACGATATTCTTTTAGGTTGCCGGAGTAAACAAACAAATGCATAAACCAGAATCGCGTTTATAGTATGCAGAATCATGTTGGTCAAATGATAACCAAAAGGATTAAGTTTCCAGAAATGATACTCAACGAAATGGGATAATGTGCTGACCGGGCGATAACTTAACTCACCGGAACCGATAAACATCTCTCCTGTATAGTCCAGCTTATTTAACGGAGTAAGATAATCATTCTTAAACAGCAAGTGGATATTGTCCCACGACTTAACAAAATCATTATCCACAATCAGATAAAAATCGTCCCAAACAAAAGAATGCCCTAATGTCGTACCATAGGCCAATAGTGCAAGACAAATAACAAAGATGATATTCAACCAATGATAATATTCGGGTTTTTGTCTAAAGCTTAGCATACTGTCCTCTTAATCGAAAAACAATCCTTACAGATTCCATTAATTCCTTTCCTGTAAGTTTTGATTGTCCGTGTTGACGATCTGCAAAAATAATCGGAACCTCTTTTATTTTTGCCCCTAATTGATGGGCATAATAAAGAACTTCCGTAAGATTGGCCGGACCGTTGGTCATCGTATTCTGTTGACCTATTTTATTTAATAATTCAATATTGAAACACCGATATCCTGATGTGCAATCGTAGACTGGAATATTTAGCATCCTGCGGATAAAAATGTTGGCCGCCCATGTTAATAGATTACGCCGCTTTTTACGCTCCAATATCTTCCCCCCCGAAATCAACCGTGACCCGATCACCATATCATTCTCTAGCATGCAGGAGGCAAATTGACTGATATAATGCGGCGCATGTGATAAATCAGCATCCATTTGAACAACGTATTTAAAACCATGCGCTTGCGCGTATTTGAATCCCTCCCAATCTGCGGCCCCACGCCCTATCGGGCTTTTCTGATGAATAACATGAAAATGCGGTTTTCGTTCTTGCTCTATCTGTTGTAGAACCTCCACAGTCCCATCTTTAGACCCTCCATCAACAACTATAATGGATATTCCGGGATAACTGTCAAAAATCATGTTGAATAACGTTTGGCTATTTTTGTATTCATTATACGTAGGAATGCTAACGACCCACTGAGAAGCATCAAAGCTCATATTCATTTTCCTGAATTTTCTCCCCTATTTTAGCCTAAAATATACCTACTTCCGGTCTGCCGGTCTGAAATTAATATACCATATCGTGGATTACAGGTGTTATAGAAACCGCTTTATTTATTTAAGAAAAACAAATGTTAATTTTTAATAACTTATTATATATCAATATCTTACAAAATGAAGGCAAAAATAATATAAAAGGCTCGATGCGAAATTATCCGGCCCCAACGCCTTGTTACCCCTAATTTAGCCAGATATACTTAAAAAAGCAGAAAAAAAGGTAAAAAATGATGGATAAAAAAGCTTTTACATTAATGGAACTCATCACAGTCACTATTATTGTCGGTGTGACTGCCGCTTTTGCTATACCAAGCTATAGCCGCGCCATCGAAAAAAGTCACTCACGCCAAGTAAAAATTAATCTATTGACTATTCATGCTGCAGGGGAAATATACAAGATTAAAAATCAAGACTATCCAGCTGGCTCTGTATATGGCATAGACGCCATTAACAGCTTATTCAATATCAAAATATCAGATCCTTACTTTGATTATAATATTGGTTTTAATACTTCTACATATACAGCGCAGGCTCATCGTGTAGGTGATTGGAGAAAATACTACTATTGGGAATTTCGCTCAGATGAACCCATACAAAACCTTTACCCTCCAAATCCTTTTTGTCAATCATCAAAATGTCCACACTATATGGCAACACCCTAACAAAATAACTTCCTAATTTTTAACAATAAACAATTCTATTTACAGTTTCAATCACTGCCGTTATACTAAGTGACGTATAAATTCATACCCTTTAATTTGCAAGTATTTACATGCCTAATATATCATTCACAATGAATGCGGGGCTCAAGAAGTGCCTGTCTATAATCTTACCGATTATAGTGATCGGCGCAGTGGCTTTTCTTGTGTATTCCCAGACATTTCACGGCCCATTTCAGTACGACGACAAAGACTTCGTTATTAATAACCCTGATATCCGTGATATGGAAAATCTGGACGGCCTTTTAAGCAAACATAGATCTCGTTTCATCGTTTTTTATACTTTCGCCCTCAATTACCAATATGGCCAACTAAACCCCTTTATTTATCATGTCACTAACTTCAGCATCCATATTATTGCATCTCTTTTAGTTTGGCTTTTAGCGAGAAATTTCTTTCTGCTATACACCCAAAAAGCTCTGGATACCCGACTACAAATCGCGGCCTTGTTTGCCGCCTTGGTCTTTGCGACACATCCTGTTTGTACACAAGCTGTTTCTTATATTTCACAACGATTAGCCTCATTATCAGCAATGCTCTATCTTTCATCTATATTCTTTTATATAAAATGCCGCTTAGTTGGACGCATTAATCTGAAAACCTTTGTCCTCTATATTCTTACATCAATGTCTATCGCGCTATGCTTCTTCTCAAAAGAAACGAGCCTCACCATACCGTTCATGATTTGTCTATTAGAGTTTTATCTCATTGCCCCATATATGACAAAAAAGAATCCGGAGTCAGAATCAAATCAGATATTAAAGTATATAATACTGTTTGCCGTGTGCGCTCTGCTTATCATCTTCTTTTTATTATTTGTTTATAATGGATTTCTGGAAGCTTTATTGCGACCAAGAAAATCTGAATCCCATATTGGGGACGTTTTTACTTTAGGGACATATATCCTGACACAGTTTCGTGTCATGATGCATTTCATCCGGTTGCTGGTAGTCCCGTTTTGGCAGAATGTCAGCTACGATTTTCCTATGTCCCACAGTTTTTTTGAATGGGTAACCTTTTTAAGCTTTCTCGCCTATTCTGCTGCGCTGGCTATTGCAATAAAAATTAGAAAATATTCGATGCTTTTATCGTTTGGTCTGTTGTGGTTCTTTTTGACGTTATCCACCAATTTTGTTCCCCGTAACCATATCATTTTTGAACACAAACTTTATCTGGCCTCTGTCGGGCCCTGCATCGCCCTGGCCTATTTCCTTTTTACAAAATTCAAAAGTTTTATAAAGTATATCGTTTGCATGACTATTATTGTTACCACTTTTTCCTACCTGGCTTTTCAACGAAATAAATTATGGCAAAACGAAATTGCTTTGTGGTCGGATATCGTCAAAAAATCACCTAAAAAACCTTTAGCTTGGGCCAATCTGGGAAGTCTATATACCGTCGAACGAAAATTTGATAAAGCAATGGTGGCCCTTAACAAAGCTCTGGAATTACAAAATGACCATCTCTCTGCTTACAATAACCGCGGTTTCATTTACATGGAGACAGGAGAGCTGGACAAAGCCCTGGCTGATTTTAATCGAGCAATTGCCATTGATCCCAATATTTCTGTCCCTTATACAAATAAAGCCAAAATTCTAAAAAGACGTGGCGACTACGAAGGTGCTCTTAAAATTCTTACAAAGGCCATTTCTCTAAATCCCAACGATCATGAGGCCTGGAACGTACGCGGCGCGATTTATGGAAAGTTCGGAAAGTATGATAAGGCCTTTGATGATTTCCAACGGGCAAACAAAGCCAATCCGCATTATTCCCATCCCTATAGCAATATGTCTTTGATCAGAAAATATCAGAATAGACTTGATGAATCTATGGTTTATATTAACAAGGCGATTGCCATGGAACCAAATAACGGCACGTTCTACTTTAATCGGGCAATGCTTTTTCTTCTTAAGAATGATTTACCCAAGGCCCTTGCCGATGCCAACAGATCCTTAAAGCTGAGTCCGAATTTGGTAAAAGCCTACAATCAACGCGGCGTTATTTATGCCAAACTTGAAGATTATGACAAAGCGATTGCTGACTTCAATAAAGCGATATCAATTAACGACCAATACGCCGAAGCCCATAATAATCTTGGGATGGCCTACCAACTCGTAAACAATTCTTCAGCAGCCTTAAATCATCTTAATAAAGCAATTCAGCTAGATCCCAATTACGCGGCCGCCTATAAGAATCGGGCTCGCCTGTACAAAAAACTGGGAAAAACCAAAGAGGCCGCTGCAGACCTTCAACGGTATGAAAAAATAAGTAAGAAGAAATAGTTTTAGTTGGATAAAACTTTATGGATGGTTTGAATGAGGTCCTGCGCTTCGAAAGGTTTTCTTATGTAGGCGTCAAAACGAACGTTTGCGTCCATCTTTTTAATCTCTTCTTCAGACTGTCCTGACACAAAAATAATAGGAATTTCCTGATACTGAGTGTCTTTCTTCAGGTCTTCTGAAAAAGTGGTCCCTAAAATACCCGGCAACATAAAATCCAGAATGATCACATCCGGCACTTCCTGGCTTAATTGCTGAAAGCTCTCCAAAATAGTACTGGCCGTGGCAACATGAAAATTATTAGCCTTGAGCCGCTGCACCAGGAGATTACATATTTCATGATCGTCATCAATAACGAGAATTTTGGCCATTCCCCTGCCTCCTCACTAATAAGAAAACCTATCCGTCAGTTTTTGGATAGGTTCGTGCAATGTCTGTTTATTTCACTGGCAACCAGGCTATCCATATCACTTAAGGACCCTTGGCTTTGCTCCGGCTGGATATTTCCGGCCGGACCCGGAGGACTTTTAGGCCTTACCGGGGTCCCCGTCTTACGGCGGGTTTGCCTTTATCGGTTCTATAGACAAGTATACCCTATCTCCTGGCATTTGGCAAAACCTACACGGAAAGCTGTTTTTCCGAGTCAATAACGTCCCGGTCGATCAGCTTAATCAGCTGATAGATTTTTTCCTGTAACTCTACGCTGATAGGGGTTTCCGCAATCTCACGGAGGACCTGAATCGTCATACGGAAATACCGGACAACCTCCCCCTCATCCGCATCAATATATTCCAGAATCTGACTGAAAGACTCCTGCTTGAGCCAGGCCTCAAAGGCCGGTGTTAAATGGAAAAAGCACCGCTTGCTGAGATCCTTAAATTTCAAAAACCGCTCCAGCCGGTTGACATCATGGATAATTTTATCAGTGATCATTTCGAGCTTCTTGGTTTCCTTCATCAGCTGGGGTTTATGTGTCCCTTTTCTCGGCTCATAGACGACCGCCAAACACAAGGTTCCCAATTGCCGCACCGATAATTGCTCCAGCACGCCCTGATCAAACAGCTCGGCCAGAATCATCTCATATCCATAAACCTTGCTGGCAAAAATTCCTTTTTCCGTAAGCTGTTCGTCCTGAATATATTTTAGCTCTTTTAAAATATCAACCTTCGCCTTTAGAAAATACAAGGCCTGTTTATGTAAAAACTTGCGTTTCTGAAAATAATGAAATGACCTTGGATAAATGTCATACAATTTCTCACCATAATGATTATATAAATTTAAAACAGTGGCATAAGAGGCGTTAAACTGAGAACTCACTTTCTCCGGTTCGCTATAAATAATCCTGTAAACCTCTTCCGGCGAAATATAATGAGGATTGACCCGGCAAAACACAAAACCTTCTTTATCAATAGAACGCCGGCCGGCACGCCCGGCCATTTGATAAAAATCACGCGTACGCAGATTGCTGAATGAGCGCCCATAAAACTTACGCAGTTCGTCAAAGATAACTGTCTTGGCCGGCATATTAATCCCCAATGCGAAAGTTTCTGTCGTAAAAATCAGTTTAAGAAGTTTACTTGTAAATAACTGTTCAACGACTTCTTTCAAGGTTGGCAACATTCCGGCATGATGATAAGCAATTCCACGGTCGAGTAATGGTTTTAACTCCTCCGCTGTTTTCTCTCCCTTTAAATCGTACCGCTCGCACAAAGTGTCATACATGGTACGAATTTCATTGCGCTCGGTTGTGCTAAGAAAATTAAACTCTGTCATTTCATTGGCCAGTTCTTCTGTTCGTCGACGGCTGAAAGCGAAATAGATACAGGGCATCCGTTCTTTCTGATATAAGTCCTCAATCAGTGGACTCAGTCGATTAGGCTTCAAACGAATCGACCGGGGCATTTTCCGCCCTCTCAGGTATTTATTGCCGGGAACGGTAAAACCTTTTTTGGAAAGAAGCTTAATATCATCGTAGATTTGACTTTGGCATTGATAGAAAAAATGCAATGGAACCGGACGGTTATTTTCTTTAACAATCTTAACCGGCCTTTTATGAATCTTTTCCAGCCAGTGTTTCATTTCGTCGATATTCGGAATGGTGGCCGACAATCCCAAAAAACGCATATGATCCGGCATAAAAATTAAGGATTCTTCCCAGACCGTTCCCCGTTCCCAATCGTCCAGATAATGAATTTCATCAAAGACAATCCAGCTAAAATCCTTAATAGAACTGTGCTCTTCCAGAATTTTGTTCCGGAAAATCTCTGTCGTCATAACCAGCACTGACGCGCCGGCATTAAGGGTAATATCCCCGGTCAAAATACCCACTTTGTCCTGTGTGTACTTTTGAAACTCCCGATATTTTTGATTGGAAAGGGCCTTAATAGGCGCTGTATAAATAACTTTTTCTCTGCGCTGGAGACACTGCTGGATAACATGTTCGGCTATCGCCGTTTTTCCGGCCCCTGTCGGAGCGGAGACAATAACAGAGTGGCCCTCATTAATGTAATCGATAGCCTGTTGTTGGAACGGATCATATTTCATAAGATGAATAAACCAAAACCTTAAAATTTGAAAGGAAAGCGGGAATTCTTTTTAGCTTCTTCTGTTGTCAGCCGGCTCAAAACGACACTCTTTTTTTTCTGGGACTGATCACCAACTTGGTAATAAATATCAACGCGAATTTCCTTTGCGCTCTGCTCAACATTATCCTTGACGGCTTCAATACGTTCAATAGAATTCGGAACCAGAATAATTTCCTGACTGTTATTGGAGATGATACCGCTATGCCCCTCGCTTTCGTAGCCAACAGCGAGAACTTTAAAACGGTACCGAAATTCGGTATTATTGGAAAAATAAACCTTAATATTCACACGATCCAGACGCTCTGCCGGAGGAACGTCCCTATTAAGACTATTTTTTAATGCCGGCCGATATTTTACCTGGGCAAAGGCCATCACATAGACACTCGCGAATAAACGCTGTGCCGGGGCCTCATAATATTTGGAATATTTTTCTTCGCTAACAACACCCGTTTTCGAATCAACGTTTTTCTCAACGTATGTTGCTGTACATCCTGTTAAAACAAAAGCTCCGATAATAACAATTTTTCTTATTCGCTTAAACATAATACTACTTTCCGGGAAGAGAGCCTGCAAAATCGATTCCGTATTGAACCCATTTTCGTAAGGCCGTCTTTGTTTTAACGCCTTGTGCATCCACATAAACAAAACCTTTTAACGGCCTGCCTGTAAAATCCATCGGACGGGCGTATTTTAACGATAAAACCTTTTCATACTGTTGTGGCCCGACACGCACCATAAAGTTATCTTTTTCAACACCACAGCACATATTACCATTTAACAAAAAACACAAACCGCCGAACATCTTTTTTTCGGAAAACCCCTTTTGAGTTTTCAGAATATCCCTCGCCCGTTTCGCCAACTGTTCATTATAAGCCATTATTTCTCCAATAGCGCCTTAACAATATTTTCCCATTCCTCATCTAATGACAGCCGGCTTTTGGATTTGCCAGCCCGATTATACCAATACCCCGCATTAAATTCATCTCCCTCTTTACGATGAAGATAAGCATGAACCCAGAAGCCGTCATTCGTATAAACGTCCTGCGCAATCTCGTGAGCCTTTTCCCATTGACCTTTGGCATCCCACCATAACGCCGACAATAAATCGGAAAAACTCGGCGGGGATTCTTGTTGCAAGGATTGCTGAAAATCTGTAAAGGTCATCGTATTAACGGGCCTCTTTCGATTCAGATAGTTTCTCAACAGCCGGTGTCATTTGCAAATGAATATCCCTTTGCGGAAAAGGAATTTTAATGTCGTGCTCTCTAAATGCCGCATCAATCATAAAATTAATATCACTGCGTAATATTTTTTGATTTTCGGGTTTGCTGGTCCATACTAACAAATCAAAGTTTAATGATGAATCGCCGAATTCCAAAAATCTAACTTCCGGCTCAGGCTTCTCCAGGACATCTTTGTGATTCTTCGCAACAGTAAGTAAAACCTCTTTCACTTTTGTCGTATCCGATCCGTAAGCCACGCCGACAGGACAATGAATCCTTGTGCGGGGATCATCCACTGTCCAGTTAACCACTTCATTCTCGACTAATTTTGTATTTGGTACAAGAACCGTAACATTATCAAACGTACGGACGACCGTAACCCGCATATTAATACCGATTACTTCTGATATTTTTCCGTCGATATTAATCAGATCACCAATTCTCACAGGCCTTTCCAACAAAAGAATTAATCCCGATACAAAGTTGGCTGTAATATTTTGTAAACCCAACCCAATCCCGACACCCAGAAAACCAAAGGCCACCGCCAGAGTACCAAAGTTCAGTCCAACACATTGCGCGGCTAACACAATGGCCACACAAACAAACACATAATGAAGAATTCTTCGAATGGCATATAACGTGGCATTAGCCACCTGCATCCGCTTTCCTATATAATTGGATACAACACGCTGAACAATAGCCGAAACGATCAAGACAACAAAAAAAACGACCATGGCACTACCAATGCCGCCAAAGGTGACAGGGGTATCACCCACATGAATAATCGGGGTATTAATCCATTTAGAGAATGTTTCCACTGTTTAATCCTTTTTTAAATATGGTTACGATCAATGTTGTTTGAAACATTATACAATAGAGAGGGAATCCAAAAAAATATTCAAATATTAATTTAGAAAACTCTTTCAAGAACGCTGACGCAAGGCTTCATAAACTAAAACAGACGCGCTGGCCGCCGCGTTTAAGCACTGTCCAATGCCCTGCATAGGAATTTTGACCGGGCTATCCGCATGCTCCAGCCAAAACGGGGATAATCCAGAGTGTTCGTTTCCAATAACAAAAGCCGTTGGTTCCTTAAGATTTTCCAAAGTATAAATCGTATCTGTTTTTGATGACGCGGCCAATACCCTGATATTATGCTGTTTTAAAAAATCCAGGGCCTGTGTGTTGGAACAGGCGATTGTCGGCACACTGAAAATAGCGCCGATACTCGACCGGACAACATGCTGATTATAAATATCGGTTTGACTTTCACAGGCCAGCAGACAATCCACACCCGCCCCGTCACAGCTTCTTAAGACAGCCCCAAGGTTACCCGGCTTTTCCACATTTTCTAAAAGCACAACCAAGGGCCGTGTTTTAAAATGAATATCTTCAAAAGTATAAATCTTTGGCTGGCAGACCGCTAATATCCCCTTCAGGCGTTCACCGAATGCCATCGCGGCAAAAACATCTTTTGAGACTGTTTGAACGGGATAGTCTTTAAACTCATGATAAACATCTTCAAAAATTTCCGGACAAATGTATAGTGTTTCAAAAGGAACACGACATTGTGAGGCTTTTTTTACTTCCGGATAACCCTCCACAATAACGCACCCGGTTTGTTGACGGTACGACCGCTTGCGCAAATGCTGAACGTTTAAAACTTGGGAATCTTTCGGGTCGGTAATATCCAACATTATTTGCAACCTTACTTTGACGCTTGGGCCTGTCTTGTTTGAATATCTCTCAAGGTTTTTGCGTCCAAACCGTATTCATCGGCCTGTGCGACGGCCCGCTCTAAACGCGCTGGCGCCGAACGTCCCATGCATTTATGTTCAGGATCACCATTAAAAGCTTCTAACATACCATCGATAAGTTTCTGCCGGTCTAATTCTTTTTCCGCCATAACAAATTGGATATCCAAAACATCATTCGCAACAGCCTGGGCAAATTCCCGATGATTGTTCCAAAGCTCGGACACTGTTCCGCCGACTTCCAAACCGGCAATATTCACCGTGAGAATATAAAGATTCTTCACGATAAGCTCAAACAGAAGCTCATCCGCACTATTCAGAACTTTGGAAGAAATATTAATCGCCCCCAGCGCGTCACTGACAAGTTGAGCCTGCGGACCGTAAACCGGTGAAGGAATAATAACTTTATAATCGTTCGGCTGCTTTTTTTCAAACCATACCGATATGACCGTAGGGTTAACAGGATATACCGCCCAATCTTTAGGCAGCAATTCATTTTGCAGTAAAACCACCCGATCCTTAAAATTTTCAGGAATTCCCTTTAAAATATCCGGCAGGGCTTTTTCCCCAACGGCCACAATAACGGACTCCGCCTCTTCAGGAATATCATTCACATTGTTATGACGTGTAATGGGATAGACCGGATGACCAAGCTTTAAGAATCCCCGGGCAAAGACACCCCCCATTTCTCCCATACCAACAATAGAAACTGCTTTTTTCATGTTATCCCTTTCATTAAAACCATTATTTTTGTCCTTAAAACTGTCTCTATATTAGGGGCGTCGCCTTTTGTTTTCAATCTTTTTTTAGGCCGGGCAATTTTAAGGGTAAATATAAAAAAAGGGATAGATATCGTTCCTATCTATCCCTTTAAACTCTATTTTCTGTATCGTGTTATTCTTCCATAGGCCCTTCGTGATGGCTGCCCTTCTTAAATTTTTCTTTCCGGGATTCTTTTAGCTTCATAAATTCAGAAAACTGTTCATCCGTCAAAATTTCCCGTACTTGCATAATACCTTCTAAACGCATATCTTCTTTTTTGGCATTCAGCACTTTAATTTTTGCATGGATTTGCTGAACCTTATCTTTATCGATATTCTTTTTCTCTAATTCTTCAGCTAATGCATCTTTATTAGATTTAAGTTCTTGGAATACCGCTCGATACTCCTCTTTCTGGGATTTTCGATGGGCTTCCAACTGTTCTTTTTGCTCCTGACTCAATTCCAGTTTTTCGTACATTTTGGCGATGCGTTCTTTTCTAAACTCTTTATAACCACCTTCTCCATCACCCGCAAAAGCTGTTGTTGCCGTCAGCATTAACGCTATCATACATATTCCGGCAACCAATTTGTTCATTACTCTTTCCATATTATATATCCTCCTCTTTCCTTTTATTTCCTAACCGGTTTATCAGTTAGACAAAATCCTCTAACTAAAGTTCCATTATAGGAAATATTCTTCAATCATTGTGCCGTAATCTTCCGTAACATCGTCCGCATCTTCTCCTGCAATTAAATAAGCAAAGTATTCAATTTGGGCCGTATTATCAATCTTCACAATCGGCCTATGCGACGTTTTCTGGACCGTTGTGACCGCAATCATCAGAAGCACCAATGAAACAGCTCCGAGAGCTAATCTTTTTAAAATGCCCAACTGTTGCCAAAAACCGGGCACAGTCGTCTCCTGAACAATATCAGCCGTTTCATGTTCGTTCTCAATCGCGACCTTGATATTATGCCATATATGCTCAGGTGGATGAACGTGCTGGGCTTTCTCAAAAGGAAGCGTGGAGACATTTCGTACAGCGTCCAGATAAACACGACATTCCTGACATCCTTTAAGATGAGCCTCCATGGCCGATTTTTGCTGTGGATCCAATTGGTCATCTAAATAATCCGTAAGAATCAGATCTTTAACATTTTGACAGTTCATAAGTTCATCACCTCTTCTTTAATAGAAAGCATTTTTTCCCGGGCCCGCTTTAGACGGCTTCGCACAGTGTTAATATTAATATTTAATGTGCTGGCAATTTCCTCGTAACTAAGCCCTTCTAAACTTCTGAGAATAACACAAGCCTTTTGATCCGGATTTAAAACGGACAATAGAGCATCAATCCTTTTTTGCAATTGATCCTGGGAAATGACTTTCGATGGAGAGGCGGCCGGGTAACGATTCGCGTCAAATTCAACCGTGCGGTCCTGAATTCTGGAAACTTTTTTTGCGTAATTAATGGCTGTGTTCATCGTAATCCTGTAAATCCATGTTTTTAAAGATGATTCAAAACGAAACGTCTCCAATTTGCGATAAAGTGTTACAAAAACATCCTGTGTCACTTCCTGGGCATTCTCGATATTCTTTAGCATGCGTAAAGCCACGTTATATACAAAAGCGGAATAATGTTTATAGATATTCTCAAAGGCCTCAACATCACCGCGCGCGGCTTGTAATACTATGTCTTCCGTTAAGTCATCCATACGTATAATACTTTCCTTAAAAATAACAATTATTTCCTACCATTGTATACTGAATTGTTATTTCCCGCCATACATCACCTGTAATTGTGCAACTTTCGGAAATTCCTCATAATATTCGCCCTGCGGACCGACAAATCCATCATCTTGACGTGTTAATTTAATACTTGTATATCCGCCATATTCATTGGGTATACTGACAGTAAAATCTTTTTCCTCATAAATGGCATTCGGGTCATCGACAACCTGATAGCCATCTTTTACACGGATATAATAAACATCGTCATAAATATAATATCGTTTACTTTTAATATACGCCGTTTTATAACCGAACGGCATACGTGGGATACAAATTCCTCGCGGAGCCCGGACAACCTGATATTTTTGATACGATTTTTTATAGTAGCGTCCTTGATGATAATGATATTTTTCTCCTCCAAGATTTAAGGCGACAGCACCAAAAGGAAGATCAACGATGACGGTCCCATAAACTTGCGGATGGTTTGTTTGAACAACTTTATAGGTTTTATACTCATTGTGCTGCCGGTCAGACCAGTGTCCTTTATGCTGACGATAATGCCAGTGCCAGGCATAGGCATTGGTTGATTGTGTCAAAACTACGCCGCCTAAAAACAACAAGATCATAATTTTCCACGCATTTTTCGTTACCATGAGATCCCCCTTTTCATAGTAATAGTTATTTTCCCGAATTTACCTAGTTAGACAGGAGGACCACACAAAAAGTTTCATTTTTAGAAAATAATATACAACTATATGAAATTAAACGAGATAGCTAGCTGAGTAACGTTTTGAAGAAGGCTTCAATGGCGGGATAAAAAAACCAGACAGCCGTAACCAGTCCGGCAATAAATAGAATCTTCCAAATCCATTTTACGGCCTTGAGGATTAACCAAACGGTCCCCACGCAGCCGATGACAATACAAATTCTTAAAACTGTTTCTGACATAATCCGATCTTATCTAATATAATAACCGGCACCCTTCCATGTGCCATCTTCTTCCAGCATCATGGTCACTGTTTCAAAGGAACCCGGTCTGTTTTCAAAATCCGTTTGATATTGAATAACAATATACTCTCCATCAGGAGCATCAGGAAGCTCAGTATAATTTTCAATAAAAACCTGCTCGCGCTGATTTGTCTGCCCTAAGGGATTACGTATCACACTTAAAATGTTAACCCACTCTTCCTGATTAACAGCCTTTTGAAACAAAACCGATGACATGTCCCAGCTTTGAGGATAACGGACAAGATCAATCGTTTCAAGCCATGCCTGAGCGGCGTCTAAAGCGGCTGTCCGCTGTGCTTGCTGTTCAGCAGATGCAATATGATCCATCTCTGAAAGATCTTCCGCGAAACAACGCCCGCAAAGGACAATAACAATAATAATGACTAATTGTAATATTCTTTTCATAAAAATGTTCATATTATTAGTTTATAGTACCATATGTTTAATTTTTCTTTGAATCTTTCGTGTGGTTTTTCGAATAAACCGCTTCGGCCCTTCGCCCACAGCCTTTGTCGTAGCCTTTGTCATATTAATCATCAGATCTTTTTGGGTATCCAATATCCGTAGCGTTTTTCGCCATGAGTTATCATGGATATTTTTCTCAGCCAACTCTTGATCAATCACTTTCTGATAAATATCCAGCGCCTTCTGCACACATTGATCCATTGAGAACTCTGCCGCCATACATCTGGCCTCTTCTTTCATCTGTTTTATTTTTTGAGGAGATTGTTGGAACATCCATTGTAAGGCCATCACAAACTGTTTCACATTGTCCCTGGCGATCATCCGCCCGTTTTCTTGATCTCTGAGGACATCTCTTACACCCGGAGCGTTAACAGCAACCACCGGGGTACCGGCAGCCATTGCTTCATTTAAAACTAATCCCTGCGTTTCACTATGTGAGGCGAAAGCAAAAACATCCAACGCTTTATACGCACTTATTAGCTGATTTCCTTTTAGCACTCCTGTACAAACCAAGCGATCCGCTAATTTTCTCTTTTCAAAATCCTTCCTCATCGACTCCAATGACGGGCCGCTCCCAACAACAACAAAATACGCGTTGTCACACATTTTTAAAAATCGCATAGCCGCTTTGGCCAAGAACTGAACGTTTTTCTCAGGAGCAACCCGCCCGACAATACCGACCACAAAAGCTTTGGCAGGAATTTCAAAAAATTGGCGAAAGACTTCTCCATTGCCCTTTTTGAACCTGTCCAAATAAATACCTGTTGGAAGAACATCTACAGGCGTTTTTACTTTCCGTTGTTTGAGCAGTTTGGCGATACTGGGACTAGGCGCGATAACACGGTCACATAAGTTGGCGTATCCTCTCGCCAGCTGAACAACGAAACGCTGCACCGTTTTAGAATCCCCCGGAACATAATGGGTGTTTTTTTCATACAAGGTATGATGCGTAAAAATAATCGGAACATTAAATTCCGAAGCCGCCCTTAACGCCGTGTCACCGATGAGAAAAGGATGATGCGTATGAATAATATCCGGCTTAAACGCTTTAAGTGTTTTCGAAAGCTCAGGAGAAATGGGAAGTTCAACCGAAAAGTCCGTTCCGTTAAAATTCTGAATCGCCGGAATACGAAAAACGCCTTCTTCTTTTTCCGGAACACCCTCAAATTCCGGAGCAACAATTAAAACATTATGTCCACGTTTTCGGTATTCCTGCGAGAAAGATTCCACAGATTTTTCCAATCCTCCGATAATCGGTATATATGTGTTCGTCATCATGACAATGTTCATAGTTTTTTTCGCCATACGTTTTCTCCAGTCGCACTCTATGCTTCAATGAGATTAATTTTTTTATCCTTCAGTCGATCATCGGTAAAACGAACTTCCATTTCAGGTTTTTGGGCATGCCAACGGGCCGTGTAACAAATCTCAATGGTATCCTGTGACAAAACAATATCCAGCGCCAACTTGCCATGACGTGTTCGTACAGGGCCCAATGAAATCATTTTTTCATCCTTAATCCATTCCTCGGGTATTCCGGAGCATAGAACGAGTTTCTCCCCCTCTTCTCTAATAAAACAATGATGAATCATCATAACCCACTCCGCCGCCGCCCAGACATGCTGACAATCCCCCATACATCCTCCTTTGGTCCGGGGATGCATCGCCTCCGCCCATACTCCTGTATCCGTTGAAAAACGGGCAATCGCCGTCATTAAATCCAAATACCGAGGATCATCTAACATTAATAAGACCTGCGCCATATGAAGCGTTAAATAAGGATTAACCCCGGAATGGCTCATGTCATGAAAAAAACCGCCTTCGACCAGACAATGATCCATTAAATAATTTACAGTATCAATAAGCCGGGCATTCTTTTGAAAATCTAATTGCAGCGGATAACCGGCAACCAGCGAACCCACCGCCGCGCTATCCAAACGTCGATAGGGTGACGCCGGAATAGCCAAGCGCCCCAGACGATTCGCCACAACCTGCAGGCTCTTTTCCACACAACTTTTTAACTGTTGCGATTGACCCAAAAAACGATCGGCGGATTTGTTATCCCCGGCCTTTTCTGCCAAATAAGAAGCGGAGGATAATCCGGCCATACTCCAGAAGCTATCCCAATAATAATAATCGTTCGGACCGAAATGTTCCGCGCTAAAACCTGCGGGCATTAATCCGGAGTGCGGTTTATTAAGGTTATCTCTTAACCGCTTTTTAATAATCCACTGCGCTCCTTTTAGAGCGCTCTCATAAATTTCATCTTCCAGACGACGATGGGATAAACGGCTATAACGTTCCAGAAGCCATAGCACTTCTCCATTGGAATCCCATTCTCCTTCCTGTGAAAGAAAGTATCCTGAGATTTTTTGACGGGCGGGAAACTGTTGAATTCTGCGTTCCACACGATCAAACATACCCAGTGATAGCAGCGCGTTTAAAATAAAAGCGGCATCTCTAAACCAAAAACGTTTATAGACAAAAGGGCCGGCGAATACATCTTCTACAGTATGGATAAATAATGTCCGAACGGCGACATCATATAAATGCTGAAATTTCTCATCAGGAATTCTTAAGATCGGCGTTTTTTCCAGGGCTTCTGTCCAGACAGATTTATTGGAAGAATCTCTCACAACATAAGATTTCCTTTGCTTATCGGCTTTTAAAGGTGCAGTAACATTGACTTCCAATTTTTCCTGAATTGGGTTAGAAAAAATTATTGCGGCGGTCGCAAGACCGACCGGACACTTCACATGCTTCTTCTCTCCATCCTCCTCCAGACGATGAACAACATCACCATTTTTGTAATTAGACAACAAACATTTCGACCATTGTCGGTCAAAGAATATCTTATGTTCATTATTAATAAGTAATGCCGCCTGATCTTCGAGGATATCGATAGATTCGATAAAACTAATCCCTTCCGGATTGTAGGGACGAATTGAAATAACAAGACTTCCCGGCCCATCTAACTGATAGCTTGTATAACACACTTCTTTTTGTTGCTCGATCTTAAGAAGGCGGCTGTTAATACACAGTTCAGTATTTTTATCTTTAATCTTAGTGATAACAGCATAGCCTTGTTGGTGAATATCCAACTTCTGTTCCGCTGTCTTTTTATGAGACGGAACAACCACTTCACCCTCCCTCATAATCCAACCGTCAATAGACCAACCATCCCAAAACGGGGTTACCAAACCGCGGGGATCGACTAACGGGGTTTCCGAGGAGTCCGGCAAACCCAAAGCCGTCCATGTCCTGTGTGTCAGATTAATATGTGTGAGAGAAAACGCTCGGGGAACAAAAGATTCATCCTTAGGATCAAACTGCCGTTTCACCCAATAAGGCCAGACCCAATCCAGATTATGTTGAATGGCCTGACTATTCACCAACCCTCTGGCGTGCAGGACCGCCGTAGCGCGCAACAATTCCGTCGGAGCGGCAACTTCCGAAGGTTGAGAAAATCTTACCAGTCGTGAAAACAAAACCATCGGGTCCACAAAACCGTGTTTTCTGGCCACCCGGGACATAAATAATTTCCATAGAAAATTATTCAAAGACATATCACAACCTTCTTTATAAAAACTATTCTTATAATAACGGTGATAATAATCGGATTAAGGAATTTCGCAATTTGACCAAAACGGAAACCTGTTTGAAATCCGCCAAACTCATTTCCTTAGACGCCTCTAAATCTTTATAAAATTGTTGATCAATTTCTTTGGTAAAAATTTCGTCATAGATTAAGGCATTAACTTCATAATTTAATTTTAAACTTCGTATATCAAAATTCGCCGTTCCTATAGTACACACATTTTCATCGGAGGAAATAATCTTGGCATGCAAGAATCCCTTCTGATAATGAAAAACCCTGACGCCGGCCTGGAGCAATTCTTCAAAATAAGAAAAAGCCGCCCAGTAAGGAAGTTTTTTATCCGGAACACCGGTAAGGAGAACTATAACCTCTATCCCTCTCATCGCGGCTGTCTTCAGAGCCATTAGCAAACTCGGTTCGGGAATAAAATATGGTGATGTAATATAAATATTTTTTTGAGCCATTGTAATAATCGAAAAGTACAAATGCAAAATGGACGGCCACTTTGAATCAAATCCGGACGTGGGAAACTGCATAGGGATATAGTCATAATCATTTTGATTACAGAGCACTGAAGGATAATACTTTCCTTTAAACACATTTTCTTCTTCCGTGGTGTTATACCAGTCGATAGCAAAAATAGCCTGTAATACAGCCACCGACTCTCCTTCAACACGCATATGGGTATCTCGCCACGATTCATATTTCTGACCACCGTCAATATATTCCTGACCGATGTTCATACCACCTGTATAGGCAATCCTTCCATCAATAACGGCTATCTTGCGATGATTTCGGTAATTAAAAGTGTGCAGTTTAAACGGAGATAAATAATTAAAGAATGGGAAAATCTTAATACCGGCTTTTCTTAGACTTCGAACGTAAAAATAATTTAGTTTAAAAAAGCATCCCGAAAAATCAAAGAGAATACGGATCTCTACTCCTTCTCCGGCCTTTCTGATGAGAAGTTCTTTCAACCGTTTTCCCAAGGGATCATGGGAAGTCCAGATAAAGTACTCCATATGAATATAATCTTTGGCCTCTTCAATATCTCTAATTAACGCTTCAAACTTTTCTTTTCCGCTATGGAAAAACTTAACCCTATTCCGTGTCGTCATTAAAGAATGGGAATTATTATAAAGCAGCCGTATTAAATCATCTTGATAGGAGGACAACTCATCCTCCACAATAGCCATTTTTTCTTCCTGAGCATCTTCCAGAGGCTTAAATACAGAAAAGAGATTCTTGGCAAGATACTGCGGAAGATTGCGCCGGCGCTTGCCCGCGTTCCGCCAATTCCGACCAGCGAACAGATAAACAATAAAGCCGACACCGGGCATTAAAATGAAAATGAATATCCAGGCAAATGTTTCGGCCGGTTCCCGGTTATCCAGCAATAACACGATAACCGTAAAGGCCATATAAATTTGGAATAAGATAATAAGTAAGGTTGTTATCTCAAACATTAAAGTTTATGGGTTAAGGATAAAATGGCGGACAATGATGGACATTTGTTTCTCAGATATATCCTATCATGTTTTGAAAAAAAAGGGACGGTTATTTACCTGTGAATAAGTAATTCCCGTCCCTTTTTGATTAATATCGGTGTGTCATATTGGTGCGGCAGTAGCGTCCGCCAAAGAATTCTTGAGCAAAATCACGGACAACTTCTAAATCATAAGCTTTACAACTGAATACATCCAAATAAACCGTATTGGTTAAATTGGCAAAATGCGCGGAGATCAAAGATGTTTCGATTAACTGGACCATGGAAAAACCGGCCACCCGCTCCTCTTCACCGAAATGAACAACCTGGGTCTCTCCAAAACGCTTCATACCGATCAAATCACAAAGTTTAACCACAAATTCTTTAATCCGTTCAGCGCTGCGGATAGTTTCCGGACAACATTCATAAATATCAATACTGCTGGCAATTCCCCAAACGTCTTCCTGTACGGCCGCGTTCTTTGCCATGATTTCCCTGCTTTTAAGAGAGGTTGCGGACACCTTTTGTTCCATATTTTTCATGGACACTCCTTTGTCTTGGTGTTAAATGGAGCCTCTCCGGTTGCGCCGTGGCACCCAATTTCATATATTTTCCTAAATTCTATTTTCTTCCAGATCGTTGCAATTATACCAAAAATTTCCGGCTGTACATACATTATTTCTAAATTTCCACATTTGTGGCAACCGCTCCAAAATACGGGAATTTTTTACTTGAAAAATATGAGAGCTTCCCTATAATGGGCCGAAATTTTAATGACAATACATAAGGAGGAGTAATGAAAAGGACAATTATCGCAATAACGGCCTGTATTCTGTTGATGAATATCGGGGGAAATGTGTCAGCTGAAGAAATCGGCTGGAAAAGAAAAATATCGATCGGATATAACCAAGCTAATGGAAATACCGAGAAATCTCAACTCGCTTTAGCGGGATCCATTAAAAAAGTTATGGATAGTTCAGAATTTTTCTCAGGTGTTGACGTTTTTTATTCCGAATCTGAAGGAAAAATGGATTCTCAAAAATGGAGCAGTACAACCCGTTATTCTTATGACTTTGGTGAAGAAAAACGCTGGTTTAACTCTTTCCAATTATTAGTTGAGCACGACTTTTTCGCTGATGTGGATTACCGTATCCTGCCTTCTACCGGTATTGGTTACTGGTGGGCCAGAGAAGACGATTGGACATTATCAACAGAAGCCGGTTTGGGTTATAACATCACCAACTATAAAAGTGCTCAACCGGACGACGAATCGGTAACCGCCTATGGCCGTATTTTCGCGAAAAAACAGATTCTGGAGAATGCTTTTCTTTCCGAAGATTTCTATGTCTATCCGTCATTGGAAGGCGATGGAACAAGTCTGAAGTCTACAACAGAATTTACAAACCCTGTCAGCAAGAATATGGATTTGTCCGTAAAATTTACGGTTGATTATGATACAGATCCTTCCGCGGGAAAAAAGAATACCGATACTTTGCTCATTACAGGACTTAACTACACATTCTAATGATTCTTTTCAAAGAGGGCGGCCTTAATAAAGACCGCCCTTTTTTTTACCCCGAATACTTCTTTTTAATTTTATCATCCAAACTGTATCGCCCCGCCCCGGTCATCATTAACGCTCCGGCTATCACCAAATAGGCTAAAGCCAGTTCTTTGTCCTTAAAAGGGTCCCCGCTATGCTGCATAAAAGCGGCCACAAACATCGTACACAAAACAAACAAAGCCGCCGGCCGTGTCAACAGACCGATTACGATTAACAGGCCGCCGCCAAATTCCGACAAAGCCGCTGCCCAAGCAAAAATCTCCGGCTTGGGAAATCCCAAATTCGTAACGCCCTGAATAAAGCCGTCCATGTTTCCGCCAAAAACTTTACCGAAACCATGGTAGGCCATCCCAAAGCCCATTAAAACCCTCAGCCATAAAAGACCGACATGTAATCCTTTATTTGCTGCTCTGCTCATAAGCCTTTTCTCCTTTTGGTTAAAATCGTCCGAATCTATTCGATGACTAAATATAGGAAAAAATATATCCCAGTCCCGAACCGCCGATCACAATCCATAACACATTTATTTTCTTAATAAGAATCACTGCCAGTATACTGATCAATGCAATAAGTCCTGTCTGCCAGGATGTAACGGTCGTCATCGTCAAACTTATAGTAACTCCCGCCATCACACCGACCGCGCTGATATTAACAGCATCCAGAAACTTTGATAACCAACGCGATTTACGCATTTTCGGAACAAGCGGATTTAAAAGCGCCACGAATAAAAAGGACGGCAAAAAGATACCTAACGTCGCCAAAACCGCTCCCTGCACACCCTGCACCTGATAACCAATAAACGTTGCCGTGGAAAGAACAGGGCCGGGAGTAAACTGTCCTATCGCAACAGCATCTAATAATTGAGATTGTGTAATCCATCCCAGCTTTTCAACAAGCTCTCCTTCCAAGTACGCAATTAAAACGTATCCGCTTCCAAAGAGAACCGCCCCAATTTTTAAAAACACGAGAAATAGCGGTGATAGGGTTAAGAGTTTAACACCTTTTCCCTGTCCTTTCGTATCTATAACATTCAGCCAAACAGCACCGATCAAACCGCCGCAAAGAATCGCCGCGATTTCATTAAATCCGCCGATCACACCTATCGTTACCGCGCTGCCGATGACAGCCAGCTGCCATCCTTTCAAAGCCTTTTTTCCTAGCTTGATAATGGCCGCAATGATAATCGCTAAAACAGCCGGACGAATACCGTAAATAAATGGTTCAATTGCAGGAAGAGTTCCGTAAAGAACATAAAAATGGGCAAGAATACCTGTTAAAACAACGGCAGGAAGAATAAAACAAACACCGGCGATGATAAGCCCCATCCATCCTCCGCGATGATACCCGCAATGGATCGCCATTTCGGTGGAATTAGGACCGGGGATCAAATTGGTCGCACCAACCAGATCTAAAAAGTGATCTCTGGACATCCATTGGCGTTTTGTGACCACCTCGTCTTCCATCATGGCAATATGAGCAGCCGGTCCGCCAAAGGCAATGAGTCCGAGTTTAAAAAATAAGACGGCAATTTCTTGAAGAACTTTCATATAGACCGTTTTATAGTGAAAAAATCTAAGATTTCTCTAAACACTAACCCATAATACACGACTTATTTTATGAAGTAAAGATAACAAGCAACTTTCGCAGACAAAAAAAGAGGATGGCTCATTTTAGAAATGGACCATCCTCTTCAAGGGTGCCAACATGGCGCCATAGGATTACCTCCCGATTAGAACCGTG
Organism: Candidatus Omnitrophota bacterium; assembly: GCA_020430005.1. Lineage (GTDB taxonomy): Bacteria > Omnitrophota > Gorgyraeia > Zapsychrales > Zapsychraceae > JAGQKQ01. The sequence goes on along the minus strand of JAGQKQ010000001.1, from coordinate 10,920 downwards.
GAACGGTTGTAACCGAGGGTTTTCCCCGGCGTTTTGAACCACGGACATATCCAGCTAACAAACGTCGGATTGCCCGTTTAGACGCTCCGAAGGCTTTCGCCTTGGCAATCAATTCAGGGCAGCGCTCGTACTCCTGAAGAATCAACGCTTCTTCAAGGTAAACCAACGCCGTTAATCGCAAGACCTGTTCAAGGCTGGATAATGGCTTTATGTTTTTTTGTTCTGTATCTATTCTTTTTTTCATATTAACCTCGTTGTTATGTTTTTAAATTAGCTTTCTTCTTTATTTTTGGTATTTTTTCTAATCCATTGGTTGTAATAGAAAAACACCAGCGTTAAAACGTTAAAATTAATCATTTCCATGATTATGACCTCCTTTCATAATTAGTGCTTTGTGACTAGTGCTTAGTTATTAGACAATAAAAAACAACACTACGCAGACGTCACCGTTGGCTGTGGCCGTTGAAACCAAAGATTCCTGTTAAACTTGAAATGAATTTTTTGTAATGATTGGTGTTACGATTGAAGAAAACAGGTTATCTTTGCTTCATAAGCGTCCAGACGGCAATGCCGGAAATCATTCCGTGCACCATCGCCTTACACTCAGGGCGCACTGAGACGGTTGAACTGCCGGAGTGGCAGTTTCTCAGTGCCGGGGCATACTGGAAGGAAAACCCCGAAGCAATAAATTGTTTAATAACCTGTAAGATGTTCATGATGTTTTTTCTTATACTGTGACTTCTTGCTGTTGCAGAAATAATGTCACAAATTTTGCATAAATTCCTTTAACACATTGTTTTTTACGCCAGCGGTAGAGATATGTTTCCGGTATATCCATCTCCTGTGCCAGCTGGGCATATGTCAGCCCCTTACCTTGCCTATAATCCTCTAATTGTTTAATAATCGTTACCGACATACGCGTCCTTTTCTTTCTTAATGTGTTCGAATTATAACAATTGTCATGACAATTGTCAAGAAATAAATTAGTAAATTAGGGACGTACACCTTTTCCCCCTTTTAGTAGCTGGCGCCTAGTTCGCAGTCCTTAGAAAACGATGTATCTACCAAATACTAAGAATTAATGGCTAAGCGCTAAAAAAGGGGGAAAAGGTGTACGTCCCTAATTAACGCATTCTTCGGAAGACAATCCAGCTTTCACTAACAAACATTGGTGTCCACATATTCCCTAACCGCCTTAAATCCTGATCTCCCCAGCTTGGCGCCCATATGTAATATCGTGTTGCCGGATCATTAAGAATATCGCCCACCTTAGGTGTAAAAATAAACTTGGGATAATTTTGTCCATGATAATTATTAACCAGCTTCCGAATAGCCCCGGACGGTTCATTGGCATTACAACGGACAACCGCGCCGGCCTCCATCACTTCATGCTGAAACAAAGCGTTTTGCGAAAGCCACACTAACATCTGTTGCGTATCCTGTTGATACTGCGCGTGAAAATGTAACGCCTTTCCACCGGCATACAGATTAACACCCAAACTCATAACAGCCGCCAGTCCCACAACCCATGTCCGCGCGGAATGTAAAAGACCGGCCAAAAAAACAGTTAGGGTAAACGCGAAGAAAATACCTAAAGGTGTCACATAATGTCCCCAAGCATTCCAGGGCAGGATCAACAGTAAGTACAAAACGTAAACAGATAAACCAAAGATCATAATCCAAAAATAAAAAACAGATCGTTCCTGTTTTTTATCCTGCGAGAATATGGTGCCTAATAGAATAAAAACAGCGATAATGATCCAAAACCCGTGACTACCGATCAAAACATCATAAAACCATTGCTGAATATTCCCGCTGATTTCATTCCAGGTTAGAGAGTATCCGGCCGAATATCCCTTGGCGATAAAGGTTTTCAAGAAAAGCGCATATCCGACGGAAAACGAAAATATGATAATACCCACCGCCAAAAAATCTTTCCGCTGTCGGTCTTTGATCCAAGACACAATCAAACTAAAACCCAACGCTATGCCGACAGATACAAACGGTTCTTTAGAACCAAACGCCAGCAGCAAGCATAATATTCCCGTGACAAAAGAAGTTTTTCTAAGATTGCCGGAATGTATAAAGGACGGTTTTAATGCACAGAAGAAAAATACCAATGCCGCTCCGGAAAAGAATATACCGAGAATTTCCTGGGTGGATAAAAAGAAAAACGCGTCATAAAATTTCAGGAAAGAAAGGGCAATCGCGAAGAATAAAGGAATAGCTGTTTTTTTCTGCGTTACTTTATAAGCCAGAAATCCCCATAGCATTAAAGCCGTGACCACCTCCATCCAACGGAAGATAAAAAAGGCTTTCGGGTGATTTTCAAAAATACGGTAAAAAAAAGCGCAGTGAAAACTAAAGGTCGGATTAAAACGTCCCGCATGGAATAAATCGGAAAATAAAACACAAAACCTTTCCCAAATTGTTCCGGGACGGCCTACCATATTCACATCGTCCATCAATCCCCAGGACCACATTCCATGTATATAGAAAGACAGAATCGCTAGTAATGGAAATAAGGCCGGAAGCCACCACAAATAGTTTGCCGCTTTCAGACATTCTCCGGCATTTTTATTTTTCCAGAAGGTCATAACAGTTTACTTGGTATAACTATTATATAGAATTTCAATCCATTGATCTGTTGTTAGAAATCCCTTTCCCCATTTTTCCGTAATATCTTCCGGCAAACCTTCTTTTTTAATCTGTTCAAGACTCTTTCCTTCGTCAATAGCCTGCTGCATCAAAACAGCGCATTTCTTAATCATATCATGAGACGCTCTAATATCATCCACTGTTCCTACTGGTCCGTGACCGGGAATAACCTTGGCATCGTCCGGAACCATACTGAGAACCTTCTCAAGATTCTTGATAACCCCTTGAACACTGCCGCCGGAGTCCAGATCAATAAAAGGGTAAAAACCGTTAAATAAATGATCGCCCATGTGGACAACATTGGACTTTGTAAAATAAATAATGCTATCTCCATCTGTGTGACCCGACGGTAGGTGAATCATCTTTATTTCTTCCCCGTTAAAGTGAATAGATAAATCATCATCAAACGTAATAACCGGCAGCGCTCCTTCCGGTTGTGGTTCCGAAACCATGTTAAACAATTTTACTTCTTGATGCGAAGATAACCGCTTGCGGACATTTTCATGCGCGATAATGACTCCTTCCCGACCAAACTCTTCGTTACCGCCGGTATGATCGCCGTGCCAATGTGTGTTAAGAATAAACTTTAAATCTCCTTTACTTAAATCTTTTAAAGCAGCGTGAATTTTATCAGCCAGCGGCGCGAACTGATCGTCAATAATCAAAATTCCGTCCTCCCCAACGGAAACACCGATATTCCCTCCAGATCCCTCCAACATATAAACAGACCCGGCAACAGCCTGTGTTTTAATTTCCACATTGGAAAAGTCCTGTTCCGCCTGCGCGAAAACGCTTAGAGACAACATAAATGCAAATAACAGAATCGCTTTTTTCATTCGACAGTCCTTCCTGTTCATTAATCTGAAAATCTATTTAAATAATTTAAACGCGTTCCCCAAAGCTTTTTTCACATTCTTACGCGTTTCTTCGCGAACGGTTTCTTCTACAGCCGAGGATGTTTCTTCTTTAATAATTTCGCCGGTTTTTTCACCCAATGTCATGTCCCCATTCGCAGCCTGCGAATACCCTGCTTCCGCTTGGGCTTCTTGTGCTTCTTGCATAGCTTTAAGATATTCGGGGTTATCTTTTAATTCCTGCAGTTTTTGTAGGGCGTCTTGGTATTCAGGACTATTCTGAACTTCCTGCATTTTTTTCAATGCCTCCTGGTATTCAGGATTATCCTGGATATCTTTTAACTGTTGTCTAGCCTGATCCATTTGTTCGGCGCTCGGCATATCATCGGCGTCCATCTCGTGGACAATTTTTATATTTGACGGTAATGTAACCTTCGCCTTATCCACCTTCGTATTTTCCCTAAACTCTACGGCCTGTGTCTTATATTCAAATCCCATAATGTTAGCTTCTGTTTTTAACGCCAACCCTTTATAAATCCAAACCTTCATATCACCAAATTTTTCTAATTTATAAATATCGCAGTTTTTTCCTAGAACTTTCTCCGTTCCAGTTTTTACACCGCCGAAAGCTTCAATCATTTTTTCACTAAAATCTGTCGGCGTTTTTCCCGTCATTTTTTCTTTATGATTGACCTTTGTGGCCGTATTATTATCCGGATTAATGGCATATCCCCACTCTCCGTCAATAATATTGACCGAACTGTTATTTTGCTCAATACCAAAAACTTTTACTGATGTTTCGGTATAACGCCCTTCCTGTTCGCCATAATTTGTCCAATAAAGCTCTTCTGTTCCCTGAGTCTGCCCGGTAATGTCGAGTTTCATGTAACCGCTCTTGACATCATAACGTTTCATGGCTTCCGCTTGAAGCTGAACCGCAAATAATACAATCGCTGACAGCACAAAAACTTTTTTGAAAACATTCATCTCATATTCCTTTCATTAACAAAAATATTCTATCTTTAATCTAATAAAAAATAATGTCTAGGCCGGAACAAAATCTTGTCCGGGTTTTATCGTTAAGATCGCTTCGGCAATCAGTTTTGCCGCGTTAGCTACGTCATTAAATGAACAGGTTTCAGCCGCCGTGTGCATATAACGGTTCGGAACAGCCACCAAAGCTGTCGCCACTCCTTCACGGGAAATCTGAATCATCGCCGTATCCGTTCCTCCCGGACGACTTGTCGCTCTGATCTGATAAGGAATTTTCTTTTTATCGGCCGTATCAATCAGAATTTTTCCCAGAATAGGATTAATAACCGGGCCGTGACCCAGAATAGGGCCCTTATCAAGAAAGGTCTCTCCATGAACACGTCGATCAATATCAGGTGTATCCGTCGCGTGTCCCACATCCACCGCAATGGCGGCGTGAGGTTTAATGGCATAAGCACTGGTAATGGCACCGCGCAAACCAACTTCTTCCTGAACTGTTGAGACGCTGTAAACACCGACTTTTAGTTTACTTTTACTCTTGGAAAGAATCTTTAAAACTTCTGAAACCACAAACGCTCCGGTACGGTTATCGCATCCTTTGGAGGAAAACAATCCGTTTTGCAGTTCGATAAAATTCGGCTTAATGACCGCAGAGTCTCCTAACTGAACATATTTTAAAGCATTTTTACGGTCCTTTGCTCCGATATCAATGTACAAATCTTTTAAAGGAACAGATGTTTTTCGTTCCGCTTCCGTCATCATATGAATCGCCCGTTTACCGATAACACCGCCGACAAATCCTTTTTTTGTTTTGATCTGGACCTGCGATCCCGGAATAACGCCGGCATCAATACCACCGATGGCCGTAAAATATAAAAACCCTTCCTCTGTAATATGCGAAATTATAAAACCAATTTCATCGCAATGTCCCGCCAGCATAATCCGAAAATCCGCCTTGGCATTGAGAACGGCGATCGCGTTTCCGTGAACATCTTTCCTCACCGTATCGGCATATTTTTTGGTTCTCTTCAACCAGACATCCTGAATATCCGTTTCAAACCCTGACGGTCCGCATTGCGCTAATAAATCCGTTAAAAACTTTTTCGACTCCTGGTCCATGTTGATCTCCTCTCTAATCATTAAAATCTTTTAATCGTTCAATCGCCCGGCGGTCTTTTTTCGTCGGCCGGCCTTCACCTTTTGCCCGACGAGGAACCCAGACGCTTTTAATCATTTTTAACTTCTCGACATCTTCTGCCGGGGTCAAATCTTCGTAACACGCCGCCGCGATTTTGGCCCCGACCCGTTTATCAATGCATTGAAGAATTTTATACTGCCAATCAATACCGTCCTTCTTAACTGTAACCACCTGTCCGGCTTTCACATCACGCGACGGCTTAATATATTGTCCATCAGTACTTACCTTTTGCCGTTTACACAAATCTGCCGCGATCAACCGCGTCTTGCAAATCCGCACAGCCCACAGCCATTTATCAATACGGACAGATTCTTGTTCTTTCTTCATAAGATATATCAATAAATGTGTAAAATGTTAAATGTAAAAAATATGATATTACCAATATTATCCGCAGATATGGTTACATTTTACTTTCAACATTTAACTCTTAATTCTTAGATATATATCAAATCGATGACTCTTGGTTTTAATCACAGTGTCCGGGTCCCTGGCTGCCACATACGGCGCATAATCCGGACGTTTTATCACAATCCGATCCTGTGCCATATTAAACACCGTCTGAAACAAATCGTCAACATCTGTCTTTTCACGGACAATTGCTTGTAAAATCTGCATATCCTTTTTGACCAGGGCCGCTTTTGTTTTCGGAGGATACATCGGGTCCAGATAGATAACATCCGGTGAAAACGGCAGACCGCTTTGATCCTGAAGAATATCCTGACCGGATAAGGATAATCGCTGGGAAATCCATGTTTCCATTTCAGAATCTAAACTGGCCCGCTTCAGTCCGTCTTCCAGCAAAGCTGCCACAACAGGATTCCGTTCCAGCATATGCACACGGCATCCCAAAGATGCTAAAATAAAAGCGTCCCGTCCGAACCCGGCCGTTGCATCCAGAACCCGGGGCATTGCTCCCTTTTTAAGACCAACAGCCTTGGCAATAGACTGACGGCGTCCGCCGCCGAATTTCCGGCGGTAGTTCAGAACATCCGAAGAAAAATCCACATAAAACGGTTTAAATCCTCGGTCATGCGGGCAGATAAGCTGTAACCGCCCCTCTTCGACCTGCAAAGCGTACGTGTTTTTTTCTTCACCGGAACAAACTTTAAAATGCCATTTGGCCTGTAGTTGCTGAACCATTTCCGGATCTGCATCGGAAGGCAACAATGTGATATCGTTCATAGCAGACTTTCAGCTTAATGAAGAGAACTGCCGCAAAAACGGCAGAATTCAGCATCGTTTTCATGTCCTTCACGGGCACATTGAGGACACACATGTGTACTTTGTTGTTTATGAATAGTTTTATGCAGTTCTACAGAAAAAATTCCGGTCGGAACAACGATAATCGCGTAACCGATAACCATAATGAACGACGCCAGGATTTGTCCCAAAACGGTCTTCGGCGCGATATCTCCATATCCAACCGTTGTCATAGTCACGACCGCCCAGTACACACTCTTAGGGATACTTGTAAAACCATTGGCTGCTCCCTCAATAAGATACATTAATGTCCCGTTGATTAACGTCAGTATTGCAATCAACAGCAAAAAGACAACCATTTTATTCCATGATGCTTTTAAAGACCGGATAAGAACATTAAATTCTCCCAGAAAGTGACCGAGTTTTAACACACGAAAAACCCGTAAAAGCCTTAAGGCCCGAATGACAAGTAAAGAAGACGTTCCTTCAACCATAAATAAACTGAGATAGGTTGGAAGAATAGCTAACAAATCGATGATTCCCAAAAAACTCAACGCGTAACTGAGCGGACGACGCACACAAAATAAACGGAACACGTATTCAACCGTAAACAAGATTGTAAAAATCCATTCAACGGCCAGCAGAAGTTCACCGTATTGCAAACGAATGGACGCTACGCTTTCCAGAATAACCGCCAGCACACTGATAATAATCGCCCATAACAACACAACGTCAAACAGTTTTCCGGAGGGAGTTTCAGCTTCAAAAATGATATCGAATAATTTTATTTTTAGAGGATCTTGGGGACGTTGACTCATAAAAAAACTAATTTCGAAGTTTTAATAACCGCCGTATTTCATCTAATAATTCTTCCGCCGAATAAGGCTTGGAAACGTAGGCGTCTGCTCCGCTAATGCGGCAGGCTTCCTGATTATCCTCCGGCGATCTCGCCGAAAGCAGAATAACCGGAATATTTTTAAAATCGGGATTACTTTTTATTATCTGACAAACTTTCATCCCGTCCGGTGAGGGCATCATCAGATCTAAAACAATCAGATCGGGATGAAGCGCCGCAACCTTACGCAAGGCCTCTTCTCCACCAGACGCTGAAATCATGTGATAACCCGCCCTTTGTAAACGCAGACCCAGCGTTTCCATAATGTCGGGCTCGTCATCAACCACGAGGATTGTCTTTTCCATGGCTTTAATCGTCGCCGATCAATTCTATGATTTTAGCCAAAAGTTCTTGCGAGTCAAACGGCTTGGCCAGGGCCGCATAAGTGATGCCGTCAATGTTAATTCCCGGATGGTCCATGCCTTCTGTTCCAGTTAGAACAGCCGTTAAAAAAAGAACCGGGATATTCTGAGTGGAAGGATCTGATTTTAATAAACGCACCGCCCGGCCGCCGTCAAGATTGGGCATCATAATATCAATAATAATAAGATCAGGCTTTTCGCTCATGGCCTTCTCTATACCTTGTTCACCGTCAAAAGCGGAAACAACCGTGTATTGGTTAGCCTCCAGGCGCTTGGTCAGTACCTCAATAATCTGCGGTTCATCATCGACAATCAGAATTTTTCTGGACACAGAATTCTCCTATCTAGGGTGCTGTTACCACTTTAGTCTACTTTATTTTTAGATTGAAATCCAGCAGAGAATCTTCTTCTTGGAAGTGTGATACAATTTTATTTAATCTTAACTTTCCGTCCCCGAACATTCAAACGGTCTTCAACATAAAGCGCAATCGCTTTGGGATACACCTTATGTTCCAGCTGATGAATTTTTTCAGTCAAAGATTCCAGTGTGTCTTTCTCATAAATCTTCAGGGAATCCTGCATAATAATCGGCCCATTATCCATTTTCTCATTGACAAAATGAACAGTGACCCCGGCCACCTTACATCCGTAGGTAAACGCGTCCTTTATTCCATTACGTCCTTTAAAGGAAGGCAATAAGGATGGGTGGATGTTAAGAATCTTTTGAGGATATTGCTTAATGAAATACGGCGTCAATAACCGCATATATCCTGCAAGGACAACAAAGTCAATGTCCCTTTCCTTTAAGTAAATAACCAGATCCCGTTCAAAACTTTGTTTGTTTGTGTAATCCTTCGGACGCAAGGATAAGGTGGGAATACCGATCTCTTCGGCCCTTTTTAAGGCATAGGCCTTGTAATTATCAGAAAAGACCAGCGCTAATTCCGCCTTAATATCTCCGGCCTTAACCGCTTCAATAATAGCCTGTAAATTGGAACCGTTACCTGATGCAAATACTGCGAATTTTTTCATGTTTACCTTGTGGATGTCATTCCCGCGCAGGCGGGAATCTATTCTAACTTTTCTAGATCCCTGACTTCGCAGGGATGACAGAGGCCTCTGCCTCTGTCAATTATGCCATTTTTCCGCCGTCCAATGCAAGTTTTTGGAAATCCCGGGAACGGGTTAATCCCAAAAGGCCCACAAAAGCACATAATCCCCCGACAACCGTAAGAATTGAGAATTTAGGCACAAAATTGGACAGCCAGGAGCTGATAAACATAGCGACTAAAAAGGCAAAATTGATCACAATTTCGAGCGCGCTAAATACCTGTCCCCTTTTTTCCTCGTCACTGACAATATGAACTACTGTATTACTGGCCACAAAAATAGGGCCGATCGTAAGCCCCCAGAAAAAGGCCAATCCCATCGCCATCGTCAAATTATTATATTCCTGCACAAGCAGAGCGAAAACGGACAGCATAGTTCCCCCCAAAATCAGACAAAAGAAAATCGTTTTATACCAGCTGAACCGCTTCCCCCACTTTCCGTAAATCATAATTCCGACAAACAAACCGACGACCAGAAAGATAGCCAAAACACCCACATCCCGGGTTACGCTCTGAAATGCTTCCTGAACAAAAACAACGATTAAGACATAAATCGATCCCGCCGCCATAAAAAGCACAAACAACATATCAATGACAAAACGGATTTCTTTGTGTTTGATAATGTAATCAAACCCTTCCCGGATTTCATGCCAGACTGACTTCTTTATCTTTTGAACGGACTCCTGTAACTGCGCCTTATTTATTTTGAGCTGTCGCGGGATAGCCATGTTCCAGACAAATAATGCCGAAACGAAAAACGTAATGGAATCAATAATAAACCCGTTACGCGCACCGAAATATTCAATCAAAAAAGCCCCGCACGCCGCGCCGAGCACGGCGGCAATCAGTCCCGTCGTCGTGATTAAAGAATTGGCCTTCAACAGGCTGTCTTCAGGAACAAGATCCGGAATAATCGCCATCTTGGCCGGGACATGAAAACGCGGAAAACAAAACGCCAGAAAAACCACACCATAAATCGGCCACATCGAATCAGCCGACATCAAGAAAAACGGAATCAATAAAACAAGACCGCCCCGGACCACATCGCACACAAACAGTGTTGTCCGCCGGTCCCAGCGATCCACAAAAACACCGGCAAACGGTTGTATAAGAAAAACCGGCATAATCGTGCACGCCATCAACTTGGCCAATGCCAAAGAAGACCCCGGAAAACGTTCATGCACCAGGGCAATTAAGGCAAATTGATGGATACGATCCCCGAATTGAGAAATCAACTGAGCAATCCACAGCTTTAAAAAACTGCGATGCTGATGATGAAATAACGTATTAATCATGAAATCGTCACTGGATAAAAATTCGACTAAAATCTACAATATCCTAGAATACCATAAGGTTGCGGGAAATGGAATCGGAGAGAGTTTTAATTACTTTTACAAACACATTCGACAATGACAGGTTCTTACTCCACAACTCGCACCGAAGCTAACATACTCCCTAACGTACACCACCAGTCGACAGGTTATGCCATGATGCTAGACAACCTTTCCTCTCTCCGATTCTAAAAATGAAGATACTAAGAATTCCAATCACAATTCCAGCAACATTATTAATACTCTGTCAGCTAATCAAACCTACAATAGCAGCAACGCAGGAACAACTATTGGAAGGAATGAGTTTCCAAAAAATCGAA
>JAGQKQ010000019.1 GCA_020430005.1 Candidatus Omnitrophota bacterium | reverse complement strand
CTTTCATCTTTTGTACGGCGCCGGTGAAAACAAAGGTGTGATCAACCATAATGATCAGATTGTTTTTATCCGCCAGTTCAATAAGTTCCCGGCCGTCTTTGGTATTCGCCGTAAACGGTTTTTCGATAAAAATATGTTTTCCGGCCTCTAAGGCCTTACGGGCAAGAGTGTAATGCGCAAAAACAGGAGTGATAATCGCGATCGCATCAATATCCGGATCGTTAATTAAATCATCATATTCTGAGGTCACTTGAACATGCGGATAAAGCGCTTTGGCTTTTTCTAAGGCCTTGGGATTTTGATCGCAAACATACCGCAGACCCGCTTCCTTAATTGTCATTAAGTTTCGGACAATATTCGGTCCCCAATAACCATATCCAACAACACCGAATTTTAACATAAGCACACTTTCTGGTACTGGCAAGGAAACCCCCGCCACGCATAAGGAATTAACCAATGTTTAAAATCGTTGCTATTTTACCCTGCCTGGAGCAAATCCTCAAGAATTTCTTTTGAAGTTAAGATAAGGAAGGAAAGTTGTGTATTCACTGATGTTTATCAAATCAGGACGGATTAAGCCGCTGCCATACCTGCTGAATATTGGCCGGAATTTCGACACCTCTCTTTTGTAATTCCACAATATAAACCCCTGTATTTGTTCGGTCTCCCCGGCTTAAATAGTGAAGCATCAAATTCCAGTAAGCCTGTACATATCGGTCATTTAAGGAAATTGTTGTTTTCCATGAAGATACAGCCTCTTCAATATATCCCTGACTATAATAAAGATTACCTAGATTAAAATAGACATTATCATAATCCGGATTCACAGCGATCTCGGCCAGATACTCCTGTAGAGCAAGCTGAGGCTGTTGCCGGTCCGCGTAAATCAACCCCAGGTTATTATGCACCATTGGCTCTAAGGGACTTAATTCCAAAGCCTTGTGATACTCTTCTTCAGCCTTATCAAGATCCTTTTCCAGATAATACATGGCCCCCAAATTACGATGGGCCAGCGGAGAATGCGGAGAACTGACCACCGCGTTCTGCCAGAATGCCATTCGCTCCCGAAAGTGATCCATATGCTGAAGCGACAGAATGAAAAAAGCAGTCAAAATCGCAGTAACCCCGGGAATCCAGTAAAAGGGCCTCTGCGCCGCTTTATACCATACCTTCATTTCATACAACATAAAAAAACAACCGATCATGGGTAGATACAAACGATATTCATGTTTTAGAAAACTAATCACTAAGGCCGGAATGAGAAAAAGTAAAAACCACACTAGCCCGAAAATCAGCCGGGACCATTGCCTTACTCCAAAAGCAAAAATGCAAATCAGAAGAACGCCCAAACTTACCAACCCGTAAATCAAGGGCAGGTCTTCCAAAACCGGAAGAACCGACAAGTTCAGCGGTAAAAATACTTTTCCAAAATAAGAAATCAAGGAAGGCGCATTCGTCCACAACGATTGGATAATCGTTTCGAAATCCGCCATCTGCGCGTCGCGTAAAACATACTGACGGACTAGCAACCATAAACCGATTATGCCGACCCAAACCGGAACAAGAATCTTCCATCGTCTTTTTGTTGCGTACAAAAGTAATCCGTATCCGGCAACCAACGGTGTCGCGACTGCCGTTTCCTTAACCAATAACGCGCCCAACAAAAAAAGACCATGCATAAATAAAAAGAGAGTTCTCTCCTTCTCCACATATTTGTTTAAACAAATTAGGGAAAGTAAAACAAAAAACGCAAGTAAAGAATCCGTTCGCCCGGGAATCCACGCGACGGAAGAAACCAAAACAGGATGAACGACAAATAGCACACAGAAAATACCGGCGGCTTTTGCGTTATACCTCAACTGTTTTAAAAAATTAAATAAAAGACATCCGTTTAATATATGAATAAGAATGTTTGTGAGGTGATAAACAAACGGTGATGTTCCACCGATAGCTGAATTTATCATAAAAGAAATGTTCAAAAACGGCCGGTAAAATACACCGGAAATAAAATCGGGCTGAAGAAAAAATAAAGGTAAGTTTTTAAAATCTTTCAGAAACCAATGATAGTCATTAACCCAAATATGATCATCCAGATAGGTGAGATCGAATGATAATGTTTTAAAGTAAAGAAGAATACCCGCAAGGAATATAAGAATGTAAGGAAAGAAAATTCGTTTGAGTATTGATGGTATATTCATACATGTTACATTTTAATACTGATCGCAAGAGAAGAAAATACTAAAACCAAAAGAAAGTTTTAGTAAGTGGGAAATCCTAGTTTTATGCACGCCGTTCCTGTACAAGGAGCACAAATAACCCCTTCATCGGTTGCATAAAGCGAATAAGAACCGTCAGCCGAATCCAGTTTGGCATAAAACGGCAATGTTGATCCACCGCAGGACGGAGATGTTGTTTGATTATTGACAGTCAAGCCGGTAAAGTTTTTGATCGTCCCAAACTCCACATCAAGTTGAGCTAACGTTGTGGCATACGTACCAAAATCATGAAAGTAACTCTTCTGAGCCTGATAAATAATCGTTAAAACGTTTTGCGCTTCTTCGTTTCTGATATTATCCATTGACCGGCCGAAACGCGGCAAGGCAATACTGGCGATGACACCCAAAATAATAACCACCACCATAATTTCGGTTAATGTATACGCAAGAGCGCAATCCAACTTGATTTTCTTCATAAACAAACTCCTTAATAAAGAGCTTTAATACTAAATGCCTTCGTGCTCTTCTAAAAGTTTTTCAATTTGCGAATAAGCATCTTGCAAGGCTTCTTCCGTTGTCCGAATCCTTTTACGCAACGCCTCAACTTCTTCCCAGTCTGAGGAGCCACCGGCATCGTTTCCAAGCTTACCCATCAATTGCTTTTTCGCCTTGGCCAGCTCCATCTCTTTGGAAAGGGCCTCATCACGGAGTTTATCTAGTTCATTACGTTGAACATAAAGATAATCTTCGACCTTATTAAGCATTATATCACGGTCATTTTTAAGTTTGAAATTTTCTTCTCTTAAAACATTATTTGTCGTAGCCATCTTAAGCAGTTCTTTTTCCTGCTGTAAGGACCGGTCTAAAAGACGTTTACGGTTAAAGTCCAGCTCAACCAGACGGCGGTGACGTTCTTCTTCCAGATCATGCTGTTTACGCAACAGGTTTCCATTACCTTTGTACATATCCTGCACCTGTGCGATCATATCTGATCTTCTGGACCGTTCTCTATTCAATTTCGCTTCAAAATAATCCAGTTTGTTTTGCATTCTCTCCATAACCAGATCATTGGCCTGACGTTGTTTCACCAAAGTATCATTATCTGTTTTCAGTCCGTTCATGCGATGCTCCATTTGCATGTTCTGATATTCCAGATAATCCAATTGATTGCGATACTTTTGAACATAGCGGGCTAGGTCGGCCATTTGGGAATTTTGTGTGGCACTGCCGCGGTAAATCCCTCCGCGAATACCAAAACGGTCCAGGTACTCCAAGGCCACCGGGTGATCCGGATTGAGCATCAGGGCCTTGGAAAATTCATGAATGGCTTGTTCAACCTCCCCTTTGTTATAATGTTCGATACCAACTTTGACAAGAAAATCGGCACCTGTGTTGCCCATTTCTGCTTGTGCCGTGCGCACTGTTGAAAAAACTAAGAAGGTAAGCAGTAGAAACATAAAATATAAATAATTGCGTTTTACCATGGTTATTCTCCTTACCAAGTCTATGGTTTAAATTCTATTTTGTCCTAACCTACTCTGCAAGTATAACATGCTGAAAATGTGAACCGCAAGGCACCCGCCAAAATGCCCAAAAACGGGATAATAAAATAGTACTTATACTATTTAATATCAGCCTTTTACATCGCTGGTAAAATTTTTTAAAAAAACCGACTTTTTTATGATATAACAATTTCTATGGAAAACACCGCCACCCCCATGCTCAAGCAGTACCACACCATCAAAAATAAACACAAAAACTGCATTTTATTATTCCGCCTGGGCGACTTTTACGAGATGTTTTATGATGACGCCAAGGAGGTTTCCCGTACTCTGGATTTGGTACTGACGTCCCGCGGAAAAAACGCGGCCCAGCGCATACCGATGTGCGGCTTTCCCCATCATTCGGCCGAAGGTTATATCGCGCGGCTGGTGAAGGCCGGCCATAAAATCGCGATCTGCGATCAGGTGGAAGATCCGGCGACCGCCAAAGGGATTGTTAAAAGAGATGTCACCCGCATCATTACCTCAGGAACTTATCTGGATGAAAACAGTACCGATTCACGCTACGTGGTTTGTTTATCTCCCAACGCCAAAGGTGTTGGCGTTTCATTTACTGATCCGGCTATTGGAACGATTCTGACCAACGAATATCCATTAAAGAAAAACCGCTTGGTGGAATTGATTTCCCGCTTGCCGGTCTACGAATGTATTTTTCCGCAAGCGCATGAAGATGATATCAAAGCAATCTTTCAACATCCGGTTTTAAAAGCTAATAACATTGTCCTCAGCCCTTATGAAGATTGGTGTTTTAATCTCGACATTGGAAAAAAAGCGTTGTGCGAACATTTTGGCGTGGCCAATTTGCACGGCTTCGGTATTGAAGATAAACCCGCGGCGATTTCCTCTACCGGCGCGTTGTTAGAATATTTAAAACAGATGAACAAACAACCGTTGAAACACATCGATAAGATTTCCGTTTATGCTGATGATGATTATGTCTTTATTTCACCGGCGGCGCATCGCGGCCTAGAAATGAATACCTTAATCCGCACTCTGGATAAAACACTAACACCTTTAGGGAAACGAAAACTCTACTACTGGTTTTATCATCCGTTAAAAGATCCGTCGTTAATCCGTGAACGACAACAGGCCGTTTCCTTATTAAAAGACAATTCTGCAACACGTGACGAATTAAAGGAACTTCTAAATAAAATTCCTGATATTGAGAAAAACATTTCCCGATTAAGCTGCGGCTATACCCATGCAAAAGACTTGCTGGCGATCCGCAATACGCTTGCGCTTTTACCATCACTGTTGACGATTACAGAACCTCTACAAAAACAAAATCCATTATTTACGTTGGAAGACATTCCGGAACTGCGAAAAAAATTATTGGAAACAGTTAGTGAAGATGTCCCACTATCCAAACCCGAAGGAAAAATTATCAAAGACGGATATAATGCCGAACTGGACCAACTGCGCGACATTCAAAATAATGGTCATGCCTGGTTAAAAGAATTGCAACAAAGAGAAATTAAAGCTACCGGCATCAATTCCTTAAAAATCGGTTTCAATAAAGTGTTCGGTTACTACATTGAAGTGACCCGAGCGCATTCTAAGAATGTTCCGTCGCATTATATCCGCAAGCAGACATTGGTGAATGCGGAACGATATATCACACCGGAATTAAAAGAGTATGAAGAAAAAATTCTAAGCGCGCAGGATAAAATTATCCGTATCGAACAGGATATTGTTCGCGAACTACAACAAGACATCCTTAACAATTCATTGGACCTTCATCAATTCTGTCAAAACATCGCAACTTTGGATGTCATTTACTCCTTATCTATACTGACGACTTCTCCCGGCTATGTGATTCCTACAATAACCGAAGATACCCGTATTGATATTAAAAACGGTCGTCACCCTGTTGTTGAACATATGGTCACCGATGATTTTGTCGCCAACGATACCGTATTGGACTGCGACAATCATCACTGTGTGATTTTAACAGGGCCGAACATGGCGGGAAAATCGACTTATATCCGTCAATCCGCCATTCTGGTCATTATGGCGCAGGTCGGCAGTTATATTCCGGCGGAGTCGGCCGGCATCGGTATTGTTGATAAAATTTTTACCCGCATCGGTGCGCATGATGATATCGCCAAAGGCCAAAGTACTTTTATGGTGGAGATGAATGAAACCGCTGATATTTTAAATAACTTAACCGAACGCAGCTTGGTCATTCTGGATGAAATCGGACGTGGCACCAGCACGTTTGACGGACTCAGTCTGGCCTGGGCTTTGGCCGAACATATTCACTCTACTAAAGCGCGTACACTTTTCGCCACGCATTTTCATGAACTCACGGCGTTAGCAGATAAACATACCGGCATTAAGAATTACAATGTCGCGGTGAAAGAATGGAAAGACGAAATTATTTTCCTCCACAAAATTGTGGAAGGCAGCTCCGATGACAGCTACGGTATCTACGTTGCCAAGCTTGCCGGAATCCCCAAAGATGTTATTACACGGGCAAAAAATATCCTGACACAACTAGAATTAAAAAATGATTTAAAAGAAAATTTAACCGGCGATAAAAAATCTGAAGAGCAAATCACTTTATTCGCACAGCAATCCAATAAAGCGCTTGAGAAAATAAAAGATGATCTTCAAAACATCGATATTAATAATTTAACGCCGATGGATGCTTTGAAAAGGTTACAAAAAATGAAAGAATTGCTCGATTAACGAAACCCAGAGCCCCAGAGCTCCTGTAACCCGGAAAAATAAAAATCTTCCGGGTCGCAGGGTGTCCGGGGTACAGGAGCACCTATAAAAATGACAAAAGTAAATGTACTCCCTCCTGATGTTATTAGTAAGATCGCCGCCGGTGAAGTGATTGACCGTCCGGCTTCCGTATTAAAAGAAACTGTTGAAAACGCCCTGGATGCCGGCGCCACGTCCATTGAAGTCACTTTAAAAGATGCCGGTAAAACATTACTGCAAATCAAAGACAACGGTCACGGCATTGCCAAAGACGATTTAGAAAAAGTATTTTTACGTCACGCTACCAGCAAGATTAAAACCAGTGACGACCTGTTTGATATTCATTCTTTAGGATTCCGTGGAGAAGCGCTATACAGCGTTGCGGCGATTGCGCACATTCAATTAAAAAGCAAAACCGATGATCAGGATTCCGGCTGGGAAATTCATATGCGCGGCGGAGAACAATTAAATCTCAAACCTTGCGCGTTGGGAACTAACGGAACCGAGATCACCATTCAGGAATTATTTTTCAACACACCGGCCCGAAAGAAATTCCTGAAAACAAATGCGTCCGAAATGCATCAGATTTTAAACACCTTTATTCCCTACACACTATTACATAAAGAATGCCGGTTTAAATTAACACATCAGGATAAAACATCCATTGATCTGGCGCCAACTAACAACATTGCCGACCGTATTAGTGATACACTCAATCTTGATAAAAAACATATGCTGGAAGCGCAGCAGGATTTTCCAAGCCGCAAATGCACCATCCATCTTGTCTTGGGCGACATTAACATTAAGCGGACCCGCCGGGATATGCAGTTCCTCTTTATTAACGGACGTCCCGTGCAAAGCAAGAATATCTTCTATCATTTAAATCAAATTTATCGTCTCATCATGGCACCGGAGGAATTCGGATTTTTCTGCGCTTACATTACACTGCCACCGGAAGATATTGATGTAAATATTCATCCCACAAAACGCGAAGTGAAAATTAAAGATGAAAACGGTCTCTGTTCTCTCATTCGCAGAATGGCGGAAGCCACTTTGATGTCCGGCGGTTCAATACGGCACATTCAGGATAAAGCACGTTCCGATAACTATACAAAACCATCTTCTATGGATCAGTCATTAAGACAATCACATTCCCGCGCGGAATCATTTGATCATTCCGCTCCGGCATCCAATTATGAATCAGACTTCTTTACCAATAGAAAAGATGATTACGCCTATCCCAAAGCCGAACAATCCTCGGTGAATGAATTTTTTATTCCAGATGAAGACCTGTTCAAAACCAACAAGGACAGCAGTCTTCAAACGAAATTAGAAAACGCGTCATACATCGGACAATTCATGCAAAAATTTCTGCTATTTGAATCCGGAAAATCCTTATTAATTGTCGATCAGCATGCCGCGCAGGAACGGATTAATTATGAATTATTTATTCAGCAAATGAATAATAGCGCTATTGAAGTGCAGAATCTGTTAGCGCCGGTGTCGATCAAACTGACACCACAGGAAATGGTTGTTTGGGAGGATGCGAAAAACAAACTCGACGAAATCGGTTTTTCCAGCAATCAATGGGATGACCAAACTATCGCCGTGCATTCCCATCCACAATTGATTAATGATATTGAACAATCGGTAAGAAATCTTCTTGGCGGGGATAAGATTGAAAAATGCGATCACGATACCATTGCCCAACGCGCTTGCAAGGCTTCCATTCGCGCCGGTCAACGCCTTGGTAAAGAACAGGCAGAATTTCAACGGGAACAACTATTGCAGTGCCTTGATCCGTTTACATGTCCGCACGGACGGCCCATCGTCCTGGAATTAAATGAAACCTTCCTCGATAAACAATTCTTAAGAACCTAATCCAATTTTAATCGTAAGGAACAACCGGTTCTTCTTCTACAATCATCCCGCCGTTAACAATCGTGAAGACCTTTGAACCACTGACCCCGGGGCTTTCCGGTGTTGCCTTAAAACGGTAACCCGCATTCGAAAATTCACATGTATAAACAAATCCGCTATACGTTTGACCACAATAAGATTCCTTTAGTGTCGAATTACCTTCAGTTAATAAAGCTCCCTTAGAGGGTGGATACAATTGATATTCGGCCTTATAGGTTTCCGCGGCCGCGGATAACGTACGCAAATTACTTTTCGCCAAGGCATCATTAGACATCATTCTTGCCCTTAACATATTCGGAATGGCAATCGCCGCTAATAACCCCAAAATAGGAACGATCAGGACACTTAACGCTCCTAACACGATCCCTGTTACAGCCATCCAGCCGCCTTTTAGTGTTTCCTTATTCTTTGAAATCTGGGAAAGCGCGATAATACCAAAAATAATCGCCAGAATTCCTAACAATGTTCCTAACAGAGGAATTAGAAAGAATAGTCCCAGGATAAAACTGGCAACCGCAAAACCAACCGTTGTTTTTTGCTGTTCGGTCATATATCCCCCTTAATTAGGGACGTACACCTTTTCCCCCTTTTCTAATCATTTTTTGAATGCGAAGATTAAAAACAATATTTAAAAAAGGGGGAAAAGGTGTACGTCCCTACTTTAATTCCACACAGTCGAAGGACACTGATCCTTCACCTAATGTTTTCGGTTCAAATTGAAAACTTTGAATCGGAAAGTCCAGCTGTTTGTTTCCGTCAGCCGTCGATGGCTGCCAATCTGTACGGACTTTAAACTGATCAAACCCGACAACCACTTCACGCCATCCGGCCGTGGTGTCTTCCACCAAAAACCGCCACATTTCTCCACCGGCATCTTTCACATCAAACGCGATTGTTCCTTTTCCCTGTCCCAGCATTTGAAATGAAATGCCCTGATATTTTGACCAGTTCACTTTGTCAGGCATTGGCGCTTCCCACAACGCGTTAAGCACATCCAACCCGTAACCTCGCGCGCAAAACAAATATCCTTCTTGGGCCAAATCGTAATTGATTTGTAACGACTGACTACCGCACTGGGCGTCGCTGGAGGCCACAACGTCAATCACGCTATTCGCATCGGAACCATAGTCAACCGTTTTACGGGAGATTTCTCCTTCAAAGCTATCCAGCTTTGTACCGCCGGGCTGACCGCATCCGCTCATAATAAAAATAATAGAAAGTGCCAAAAATGCATTTAAAAAACTTTTCTTCATATTCCCTCCCTTTTCCTTATTCGTCCAGAATGACTCTTAAGTGAACGCCGTCTTTCGCGTCCTCAATAATAGCCCGGTCTACTAAGACTTCCGCCGTTGCCCGTTTTTCAAAAGCAACCGGCAGTTTATCTAAAATAATATCCACGACGCTATATTCATCATAATCCAATTTCTTCGGATTTGTGTAAGTTACTGTAATATTTTTACCGGCAAACTGCGTGGCAACCGAAACACTGCCTGCTTCATCAAATTGTTCTTTGACCAATTTCGGCGCAAGGCATAAATTTCCATCTTCTCCCCGAACACCAAAAACTTGTGTTAAAAGCGTTAACACATACCAGCTAGCCGAACCCGTTAAATAATGATACAAACCTCGTCCTTGGGAATCGAAATATTCAGGAATCCCCGGAAAGATTTTACTTTTCGCGGTGTCCGCACTCATCAGATAACTGGAATGCAACACCTCAAACCCGTCGCGCGCGAAGCCCTGTTTATAAAGCGCGTAGGCGTACATTACACTCATATGACTAAAAAACGCGCCGTTTTCTTTTGTCCCGTAAGCAAAACCGAACGCCCGTCCTAAATTTAAATAATGCGGCACACCAAAATCAGTATTTAACCGATAACCACCCAAATTCTTGTCCTTTAAATGCGCATTAACACTGTCTCTGATTTCCTGCGTTTCCTTTTTATGCGTTAATCCGCTCATAATGGGAAAAACCTGGCCGGTTAAAGTCATCCAAATCCCATTATCTTTTTCGCCTTCAACCTGCGCGCCGGTTTCATCATAATAACCATTAATCCACGTGTGTTTTCCGGCTTTGATTTTCTCCTGACGACGGACGTGTTCAAAAATCCATTGGCCTTTTTTACGTAAATCTTTGGCAACGTCCTTCGCTTTTAATTCTACTTTTTGTCCGCTGATATGCGGCTGAACAGCTTCAAAGTATTGGTTAAAAAGAACGTCTTTCTTTTGATGAAGATTGTTATAGTCAATCGGACTGTCTCCCAGCGAATCTAATAATAGTAGCAATTCTTTCGCAACCGTAATGGTATCTTGCGGGATACGCTCCAACAGATCCGCCAATTGCAAAAGATTTCCACCATAGAAACTGGTAAACGCGACACTTTCGCCGCGTTTGCGGGCCATATCCAAACCATCATTCCAATCGGCCCCTTCTAAACGAATAATATTATGTTCCCCGACATTAAAAAACTGTGTCAAATTTTGGATAAGGATGTGTTCGAGAATCGTTCCTTCATAGACATGACCTTCTTTATCCTTTAGTTGGTGTCCGTATTCTTCCGTCCAGGACGTATCTTTTTTCATCGCACGGGATAACTGCGGGTCGCGGAAATAGGTTTGTTCTTTTATCAGGATATCAAAGTCGCCGCTTTGATGAATATAGAGAAGCAATGTTAAAAACGGCCACGCGCCGTGGTCCATCCACACACGGGAAATCGCGTTACGGTCGGCAATAAACGGCTTTTCGCCGGAACCGATAATTGTTGCGTTGGAACCGTCAATACGCACGCCGCCAAAATTATTGATCAAATCATCACGTACAACTTCCGGTTCAATTAAAATTAGCGACAACAAATCCTGCCAGAGGTCACGCCAGCCGCGGCCGCCTTTACCGTAATCATGATCCGGCAAAAATGAACACCCGCAAATACGCCGTAACACCGGTTGAATGTTCACCCAACGCATCCAGGAATCAAAATCTTTATTGCCGGTTTGGTATTGAATCGCCTGCGACTTTTCTTTCCAAAATTCTTTCATCCGGTCAAACGCTCTTTCAACGGCTTTGACTGCATTATATTTTCCAAAAACAGATAAAGCCTTTTCTTTACTATTAGCCGTGCCGATAGCCACAATGTATTCCTGTGAACCGCTGCCGACCAAATCAACACTTTCAAACTGCAAAGCGCCCATCGCTTCCTGACCGTTCCGTTCGGCCTCTGTTAAAAGTTTCGGCTTTCTTTTCCGGGTAATGGCTTCAGGCTTTTCTAATGTTCCCCCTTCTCCCAGAAAATGTTCTACAGTCGGAAAACTTCCCTTAGGATCTTGACCATCACCTGTTGCTCCAAACACAAAATACACATCATCAATCGCCTTATGGCCTTCTTCATCAAAAATCATGGTCGGTTCCACCAAAACACCTTCCCGTAATTGATCCACCCGATGCAATAACGCGGTGACATGCTCATGATCATGCTTGTTGGCCAGAGCCCGCCCAAATAAGGGAACGGCCACAGTCGGTGTGATTTTAATGGATTTCGTTGAAGTGTTGGTAACCAAAATGCGCATAAGTTCAACATCTTCACCCGTCACCGGAACAAAATTGAGAACCTCAACCTTCAGACCATTATCATATTCGCGAGTCAGTTTCTGCCACAACTGCCCGCATTCCACCTTTGAAGAAACTGCCTGGTCAGGATCGGCCACGGAAATATAATTATCATCATAGGCAAGAAACACATTTCGTAGAGGATTTAACAAGTCCTCCCGCGAGACAGGTTTTGTAATGTATTGGAATTTATTGACTTTGATGTCTCCCGCCAGATTGGGGGTAATCGAAGAAATGATGGAATTATCTTTGATACCGGTTAACGGCATATAAAGTCTGCGAATCCGGGACGCCTCTGTTGAGACAAAACTCACCCCATCCGCCTGATATTCATAAAATGTATTACTGTCCGGCATAAATCGCTCTCTCTTCCCTAATATATATGGCTTCTCAGCGCTTTTTCTTAAACCTCATATCTTAAGTCTTATTTCTGATCAAATAGCATAACTTTTCGGAATAAAATAGTCAACCCTGCAAATATTTACCTTAAAAATAAACTCGTTATAATTTGTTTTCCAAAATTTTTATTTCTAATACCTCTTTTCTCTCATCAAAACGAGCCTCTAAAACTTTATTTTCGTATTCCATCAAAAAAAGAAAGTTAAAAACAGGAAAACTG
This sequence comes from Candidatus Omnitrophota bacterium, assembly GCA_020430005.1. Taxonomy (GTDB): domain Bacteria; phylum Omnitrophota; class Gorgyraeia; order Zapsychrales; family Zapsychraceae; genus JAGQKQ01. The sequence goes on along the minus strand of JAGQKQ010000019.1, from coordinate 2,794 downwards.
TAAACAAACTTTGTCCAAGAGGGATTTTCTAAATAAAATTTAATTGTAACGTGAAGCCTCCCATAATCTACAAAAATGACTGGCTTTCTGCCCAATTTCTTTTCCAACTCAGGAACAATATATTTTAAAATTTTCCATGAAACAACGGCGCTCCTTCGTTCATTTGGAAGATAGAAACTGGTAATACTAACCATACAGGAACTGGCCTTATTAAAAGGCCTAAAATTAATGACATTCACATTAGCCGCAACAAGAGCTAATAAAATACTTATGAAGGCCATCATCTCAAGGATATTTGTCTGCTGTCCATTTTTAATTCTCCTTATATTTCTTCGCCCTAGATAGATAGCAATAAAAACTAATACTACATAAAAGGACAAATGAAACAATATGTACATATCAACGTTTCGTACAGGAAGGTCTGCAAAAAAAACAGGCTTATTCCTTTTCTTAGCCAGAAAAAGTATATCCTTATATTGTTTTTTTTCAGCAATTCTTTTTAGTGTAATATCATCAAAATGACCAGCGTCCTCTAAAACAAAGGCATCAACAATTTCTGCTAAATTTTCTGGTATTTCTGTTTTCTTTTGATGATTTCCCATGTGTAATAAATAATGAGCATCAGATGTTGTAAAAATTATTATATTTTCAGAAACAAGGCGCTCATTATGTAATAAGAATTCAAAATATTTTTGATCATCTTGCTGATTGTTCCCTTGGATCCTAGGGTGTCCAACTTCCGCAAATGCGGGACCAGACAAGAAACTAACTAATATTCCTGTCAAAAGAACCGACATTAATTTATTCTTAGTCATACACCAAACAGACAAGAACTTCGAAACTACGTCACTGATAAAACTTGTATTTTTATAATTCTTTCTTAATTTCTTAAACCCGAAATATAAAATAAGCGCGTGCAATGAAGATCCTATTAAAGCACCCATAATGGTTGGATTTGACGGGACAAAATATAAATTGTGTACCAGTGTTGGAAGCAGTAAAAGCTTCGCCCACCATCGTATCGATACAGGCTGGTCTTGCTTTACCTTTTTATTGGCCAGAAAGAACAAATAAATAGAGAAAAATGGCTCGTCAACGCTTGTTAATATATTTTGAGTCGCAAAACTAAACGGCAGTGAAAAAACGATTCCTAAAGAAATAGTCCAAAAAGGAAAGCCAACCATAAGGGCTTGCCTATAATCTAAAAGCTTGTTTTTATAAATGTATTTAAAAGATACCTCTTCTTTGCCTTTCTTCGTTAAATATTCAAAAACAGCATAGGCACTGAAAGTCACAAATAAAGATATAACAGACGTGAATGGCTGGTCGGCAAAACCATAAAGAGGTCTCGGCAGGCTTGAATTAACCCATAAGCTGTACGCCCATGGCCAAAACCATCCAAAAAAGAGTGTCATAAAAACAGGAATCAAAACAAGCGGCTTCAACCATTCAATTTTAGCCACAATATCAGAAGACTTTATTCCTTCTTTTCTTAGATTAAGAATCTGTCCAAAAATATCACCATATACATTAAAAACAATAAATCCCACTAACATATTTGCTGTGACGACACGCATTACAGGTGGTAAAGAAAACGGAATGATTTCATGAATAAAAGTTTCCGGAATATAGGTGATAACAAGGAAAAACAAAATAGCGATACTAACAATCATCGAAAGCACCACTCTAAGGCTTAAAACTCTTGGCTTTTTATTAAGAGAAGAAATTTTTAGAGGATGTGTATCAGAGGCGGCCGAAAAAACTTTTTTTACATCATTTTCTTTGGAGAGATTATTCTTAGAAATTAAATAGTACGAAGATAAAAACACTACAAGAAACGCCAGGAATACTGCGGCAAAAACATTTGATATATCTAACACCGGCGGCGCGTTGGGCTGCTGTGCGGCAAAAGCCGAATTAGTCAACATGTGCCAGAATATACCCGCCAAAGGCACTATAACTAATTTTTCGTTACCAAACGTATTATCGTCGTTTTGTGAAAAACCTAAAATCTCCAAAACAACTGAAACCGTTTCATCTAAATTGATAAAATAGGTTAGAAATTTTTCCATAATCTGAATGTGGTATTTTTTTTCTATGGCCGCCAAAAGCTCTAAGGTTTGCATTGAATCCATACCTAAATCCTCTACAAAATAGGCATCATCTTCGACAGAGTCCAAGTCCACTTCTAAAATTTCAGCGACAATCATACGAATGTCTTCGCGAATCTTTTCGGCGCTATGCTGGGCGCCGACCTTATACTTTTTATATAGTTTTCCATCCGCCAGAAACTCTGCCAAAGTAACAACTCTATATTTATTACTCTTCTGCGGTCCATAGTGCGCGTGAGCCAAGCCATCTTCTTTCAGCAGAATCGTAACGTTACTCACCGCTTTTTTCATAAGCATTAGGTCCATATCATCAGTAAAAGCGGCAGACAACAATATGTCCCTAATAACCGCTCCTTCTATGTAAAATCCCGCACCAACTTCTTCAATAGATTCGAGACCGGTTCTATAAAAACGTTCTATAGTTACAGATAATGGCTCATTAAATGCTTTGGCCAAAGCCTGACATAGACAATTTTGCATAATAATGATCCAAAAGGAAATTGTTGCCGGATCCTCACGGATATCGTAAGAAAGATAAACTTTCTTGGGATCATCAGAAAAGATGTCAAGAGGATAATCTTTGGGCAGGTTTCTTGGCAAGGAGTTCTTATAATAAAAAACTAACTTAATATCCGATGGTATCTTTGCACCATATTTCTTTCCATATTTTTGTAAATCTTTTC
>JAGQKQ010000199.1 GCA_020430005.1 Candidatus Omnitrophota bacterium | reverse complement strand
TTAACGCCTTCATTTTTTCTTTCACTTCGTCGGGAACCCTGGTGAGCTGATCGGTAAATTCAGCCAGTTCCTTTTGGGAAATCTTGACCCCTCGGGTCAATGCCTTAAGCTTTTCATAAGGATTTTCTTCCCCGTAAACCCGCATAACAGTCTGAACCGGCTCCGCCAGCAATTCCCAATTATCATTCAGGTCTTTCAGGGTTCTTTCGGCATTCAATTCGATTTTATCCAACCCTTTTAATGTACTCTTGAGACTCAATAAAATATATCCAAAAACCACCCCGATATTACGCATAACGGTGCTGTCTGTCAGATCGCGCTGAAAACGGGAATTCAGCAATTTTGTCGACAAATGCTGCAACAAAGAAATAGCAATTCCCAGATTTCCTTCACTGTTTTCAAAATCAATCGGATTGACCTTATGCGGCATTGTAGATGATCCAACTTCGCCTTCTCTGAGTTTTTGTTTAAAATATCCCAGCGATATATAACCCCACATGTCCCGATCGAGATCAATTAATGTGGAGGACAACCGGATTAAACAATGAAAGATTTCAGAAATATAATGATTGGGATTGATTTGTGTTGTAAACATCAATGGCGAAACTTTTAGATAATCCTCCAAGAACTTTCGGCTCGCCTCCGGCCAGGAAATAGTGGGAAACGTAAAGTGATGCGCGTTAAAGCTGCCGGTGGCTCCATTCAATTTCGCTTCAATAGGTAAAGCTTTTAAAACATTAATTTCCCGACGGATACGCCAGGCAAAATTAATAAATTCCTTTCCAACCGTTGTCGGAGTAGCCGGCTGACCATGCGTGCGGGACATCATCGGGATTGTTTTATATAGTTTGGCCAGCTCTTCACATCGTGTCAAAACATCTTTAAAGTGAGCTAATAAACATTCCCGTCCCCTTCTGATCATTAAGGAATAAGATGTATTATTTATATCGGCCGATGTGCAGGAAAAATGAACCCATTCCTGAAAAGCGCCCAGACCTGCAGAAACCAATTGTCTTTTGAGAAAATATTCTACCGCCTTCACATCATGATTCGTGGTGGCTTCAATATTTTTTACTTCTTCGCCATCAGTCGGAGTAAATCCCGTATATATGGCCTCGACCTTGCTCCAGTCTTCCGTGGACAACTGAAACAGCTTCAGTTCGTCGGCCAAAAATTTGAACCATTGGATTTCAACATAAACACGGGATTTAATCAACCCGTACTCTGAAAAAATATCACCCAACTCTTTTGTTGCCTTATGATAACGCCCATCCAGCGGTGTTAATGCCTCTAAAAACTGCCCCATTCTTTATACCTTATTTTACTGATTTTCAATAATTTTAAGAACTTATTATGCCATTAATTCTTACTTTCGTCATCCGAAAAATTAACCGATTTTCAGATACCCTCTCATTAAAAAAACCGCCCAAAAAGGCGGTTTTAAACCTTAAAATTCAACCCAAAAATAGGGCCATTACCAGCGAAACTGATAGCGCTCCTCTTTCATTTTTTCCAGCCATAACTGCTTGACCCCTTCATACGCTTCAATACGCGCATCCCCCCACCCCTGACCAACCCACATCGGCATCGTTTCCCAATGACTGTTGATATAAGAAATGATCTTCACGTCATTTGTCTCCACAAACCGAAAAAACGGCTGAAACCAAATCTTCCAGGCCAATGGGCTGTGTAATTTTTTATTACGAGGGGTCGCCTCAGCAATCATTAAAGGCTTATCGTGCGCTTTGGCAAAATCCACGACATGGGTCATAAAAGACTGCGGCTGGTCAAAATAAGAAAGCGCAATCCAGTCCACGTACTCATCTCCCGGATACCATGGCTCAATATCCATAACCTCTTTATTCGCGTATGAATGCCAGACATAATCCACATTATCCACTCCCATAGCTTTAAGCTTTTCCACAATATAAATATAGGCCTTTTTATAATCTTCGGGATCATAATGATTATGCGGGCCGTCGAACTCATATCCAATTCGTAAGAAAATCGGAACATCGACCGATTCCATCCACCGCGCCATCCGTTCAATGTTTTCATCAAATTCGCCGTTATATGTTTTTTGGAGAGAATCAACCATATAAAGACCGATCTGAATGGCTCCTCCCGGATAACGATCCACCAATTCCTGCGCGTTCGCCTTTCCCGCGCCGTAATCAGACGACCAATTATCAAGCCCCTGAAGATCATGAATTCCGGTATACACCATAAAACCGGCGGGCATATGTCCGGTCCCTTCTACGTATTTATGAATTGTAATGTTGTCTTGTCCGACGAGAACGGCCGCCCTTCCATCCGGCACAGTATAAGCGGCCGCATTAAACACAAGGACAAAAAAAGCCAAAAACGTCAACACGGTAATATTTTTCATAAAATATTATGGAGGTTAATAGAACATGTTTATTATAGCGGATACAGCGTCATTTAAAAAGAACTCCTTTTTGAAAACTTTTTTACTTTCAACACTATTTAAAAAAATATTCAAAACCTGTAATATAATTGACTTTCCGTTCACAGAGTTGTAACATAAATGTAACAAATACGTAACATTAGAATATTTTTCCAACTGCACAGCGACGGCTTTGTTCAATTAATTTCCGGAAAAAAACAGGAGGTGTCGCCATGACTTATTTTCATAAATTGCCCAAAAAGCAACTGTTAACATCTGTTCTGGCATTACTCGGGCTAGTCGCCCTTCCCTTATCCGCATCAGCCAAAAATACTATTTCTATTACCGGGTCGAATACTATGATGCCGATTAATCACAAACTGGCTTCCGAATACGCCAAGATTAATCCTCATGTCAAAATTGAAGTGGAATCCCGCGGTTCCGAAACCGGTTTTAAAGCCCTTATTAATAATGAAACCGATATTGCTGCCGCCTCCCGGGAGATGACTGCCCAGGAACTTTATCTGTTTAAAGAAAAAACAGGAACCCTTCCTGAAAAGATTGTCGTCACGTTCGACGGCATCGGTGTTTATGTGCACAGCACCAATCCCGTCCGGCAACTGACGGTTTCCCAATTATCACGAATTATGACTGGAGAGATTCAGAACTGGCAGGAAGTCGGCGGACCGGATCGAAAAATTGATATCTTTACACGGGATACCAACTCCGGGACACGCACTTATATGTCAAGCCATGTTATGCACAATCATTCGCTATCCGACAAGGCTCTTACTGTTCATTCAACAGATGAGTTGGCTGAAAGTGTCGCTCGCAATCAAGGGGCAATCGGTTATGGCGGAATTAATTATACCCAAGGTGCTAACATTATCCGTCTTTCAGAAAATCCGGGAGAAAAAGGCGTCTGGCCAAGCCGTGAAAACCTTGTTAATGGCAAATATCCGTTAAGCCGGCCTCTGATGTTCTACATTAATCCCTTATCGGAAAATAAAGATATTGAGGATTTTATTCACTGGGTTCAGGGACCTGACGGGCAATTGGTTGTACAATCAATCGGCTATCCGGCACAAAACTTCAACACTCTGGCCGCCAATTAAAGACTTGTTAATTGGAACAGGCCTTTGATCAGCCAGTGAAGAATTTTTAAGGGCGGGAATATAGATCTTTTGCTGTCTCTTTTTTGATTTATTGAGCCTGCGTGTAGCGGCCAATAAAAACTCGCTAAACATCATTCCGGCCGAAAATCCAATCAGACCAAGAAAAAATAAAATAATAACCTGCATACCATTTCTCCGTTAACATAAGCGAAATCCTCTTTTCTTTATCGCACAGGATAAGTTTATTCCTGCATTGTTACTGATATATGACGATTTCGTTAAAAATTGGCGATATTTTATCCCCTGCAAATCGTTCAATCTGGGATAACTATAACAAACAAAAAATTAAGAGAAGATTAAGTTTGAGTTAAATTAAACACAAAAATTGACTATTTTTAAAATCCATTCCTCT
>JAGQKQ010000198.1 GCA_020430005.1 Candidatus Omnitrophota bacterium | reverse complement strand
ATGGAATATGGGATGGATGCACGATACGCTTCAATATTTCTATCATCAGGACCATGGCCGGGCTTCCCGTAAAGATATCATTACAAATTGTCTGTCTTATGCGTTTTATGAAAACTTTCTTTTGCCGTTATCTCATGATGAGGTGGTTCATGAAAAAAGTTCATTATTGGGAAAAATGCCGGGGCGGGACGAGGAGAAATTCGCGCACTTACGTTGTCTTTTCGCCTATATGTACGCGCATCCAGGGAAGAAGTTGCTTTTTATGGGATCTGAAATCGCGCAGTGGACGGAATGGAATCATGAGGGAGAGTTGGAATGGGAGTTGTTGAAGTATGATCGGCATAAGGCTATTCAGACATTAATCAAAGATTTGAATGTTTTCTACAAAAAAGAAAAGGCCTTTTGTGGAGAGGATTTTTCTCATGACCATTTCCGGTGGGTAAATTGTCAGGACCGCCGTCATGGAGTCATAAGTTTTCTGCGTTTGGCAAAGCAAAAAAAAGATCAAATTCTTGTGGTATGTAATTTTAAAAATCGATATTCTAAGCGTAGAATCGGTGTGCCGGTGTCGGGCGAATGGAAGATCGTTTTTAGCACAGACCGTAAACGCTATGGCGGCCGGGACCGTGTTCCCGAAACCGTTTGTTCAAAGAAAAAGTCCAGTGATCGTTATCCGGATTCCATTGAAGTGGAAATTCCGCCATTAAGTATCCTTTATTTTAAACATGTCTAAATATATTTGTATCCACGGCCATTTTTATCAGCCTCCGCGCGAAAATCCCTGGACAGGGAAGGTTCCCCGTCAGGAGTCTGCCTCACCGTTTCATGACTGGAATCAGCGTATCAGCCAGGAATGTTATGCCCCCAATGCGCAGGCAAAAATTATGGAGGGAAAAGACAAAACGCTGGAAGTGGTTAATAACTATGAAATGATGAGTTTTAATTTTGGGCCGACCTTATTGTCCTGGATGGCTAAAGAAGATAAAGAAACCTATCAGGCTGTTCTGGAGGCCGACCGGATGAGTCAAAAACGTTTTGACGGACACGGGTCGGCCATCGCTCAGGCCTATAATCATATGATTATGCCGCTGGCAAATGCCAGGGACAAATATACGCAGGTGTTCTGGGGGATTAAAGATTTTCAGTATCATTTTATGCGATTTCCCGAGGGAATGTGGCTTCCTGAAACAGCGGTCGACACAGAATCTCTGGAAATTATGGCCGAGTTAGGTATTAAATTTACCATTCTGGCGCCACGTCAGGCCGCACAAATTAAACATAAAGAGGAGCAGTGGCAAAAGGTGGTTGACGAAAAATTCGATTACCAGAAACCTTATCTCTGCCGGCTGCCTTCCGGACGAAGTATGGTTTTATTTTTTTATGACGGAGGTTTATCGAATGAGATTGCTTTTGGCCGTTTGCTAAAAAACGGAGAGCGGTTTGCCGCGCGGATGACCGAAAGTATCGAACTTGAAAAAGAGAAGCGGCTCTTATCGGTAGCGACTGATGGAGAAACTTACGGGCATCATCACAAATTCGGCGAAATGGCCCTGGCCTATTTTTTGAAACGGATTATTTGTAATCCTTTTGTTAAGCTTACAGTTTATGGTCAATATCTTGCATCGCATCCACCGGAGGATGAGGTCAAGATTGTGGAGCATAGTTCATGGAGTTGCGCACACGGTATAGAACGCTGGCGGGCCGACTGCGGCTGCAAGCTGGATATCGCGGTTACCTCTTCGCAATATTGGCGCGGGGCTCTTAGAGAAGCACTGGATTGGTTAAGGGATCAGTTGACGGCAGTTTACGAAAGGGAAATGGCCAAATATTGCGGCGACCCGTGGCTGCTGCGTAACCGGTCGATTGAGATTGTCCTGAATTCCTCTGCGGAACAAAAAGAACAGTTTTTACGGGATGAGGGATTAGGAGAGTTGAATGATAATGATAAGGAAAAGGTTTTTCAGCTTTTAGAAATGCAGCGTTTTTGTATGTTGATGTATACCAGCTGCGGCTGGTTTTTTGATGATATTTCCCGTATTGAACCTATTCAAATTTTGCAGTACGCGTCCCGGGCGATTGAGTATGGCGCTATGTTTGATCAAAGGGATTTGGAAGAGCCATTCTTAAAGATTTTAGAAAAGGCTAACAGCAACGACCCCCAAATTAAAAACGGCCGCGTTGTTTACGAACGTTTTGTAAAGACAGCCAAGGTTGACTTATGAAAAGAGCAAGCGGAATCCTTCTGCCGGTTTTTTCCTTACCGGGACGTTTCGGTATAGGAGATTTCGGTTCCGGCGCCCGGCAGTTTGTCGATTTTCTAAAGAAATCCAAGCAAAGCTACTGGCAAATCCTGCCGTTAACATCAACGGATCCTGTGACAGGAAACTCCCCTTATAGCAGTGAATCGGCGTTTGCCGGAAATATTCTGTTTATCAGTCCGGAAGAGTTGGCGGCAGACGGGCTGGTACCGAAATCGGTTTTAAAAACGCAGGCTAACTTTTCAGAGGATAAGGTCAATTATTCTGCCGTTTATCATTATAAAATAAAACTTCTTAAAAAAGCCTACCAGACATTTCAGAAGAGAAAGATTTTAGAAAAGGAATTTACAGTATTTTGTAATAAAGAAAAATCCTGGCTGAGAGATTACGCCCTTTTTAAAGTTCTTAAAGAGCAAAACAAAGGGACGTGGTGGGCGGCCTGGGATAAAAAATTCCGGTATAGAGACGGACGGGCATTGAGTAATTTTGAAGAAGTGAATCAGGAAAGGCTTCTAGAAATACAGTTTCATCAATTTCTTTTTTTCCGGCAATGGGAGCGTTTGCGTGCGTATTGCCGCCGTCGGGATATTCGAATTATCGGAGATATTCCGATTTATGTGAATTATGACAGCGCGGATGCCTGGAGTTCCCCGGATGTATTCAAATTGAACTCGCGTAAAAAGCCGGCGGTTGTGGCTGGTGTTCCGCCGGACTATTTTAGCCAGGATGGTCAACGGTGGGGTAATCCGGTATATGACTGGAAACAGTTACACAAAGACAAGTTCTCCTGGTGGATACGCCGTTTTCGGCATAATTTGGATTTGTACGATATGCTGCGTATTGATCATTTCCGTGCTTTTGTCAATTACTGGGAAATTCCGGTCAGAGCCAAAAGCGCGAAAAGGGGATATTTTGTTGATGTTCCCACAAAGGCGTTCTTTTCAACTATCCGACGAAGATTTAAAAAGCTGCCGGTGATTGCCGAAGATTTGGGAATGATTTCAGATGATGTCCGCAAAGTGATCGATAATCTGGGGTTCCCGGGAATGAAAATTCTGCAATTCGCGTTTGGAGGAGATCTGGAAACGCATATGTATCTTCCACATAACTATAAACCCAATTGTGTTGTTTATACGGGAACGCATGATAATAACACTACGCAAGGCTGGTGGACAACAGAAGCGAGTGCTTACGAGCAGGATAATGTCAAGCGGTATATCGGCCGGGATATTCCATTAAAGCAGGTTTCTTATGTTTTTATTGAAATGGCGTTAAATTCCAAGGCCGTTTTGTCGCTGATTCCACTGCAAGATATTCTCGAACTAGGAAACGAGGCGCGCATGAATTGCCCCGGAATCAAAGACGGTAACTGGCAATGGCGGTATCGGAGCCGTACCTTAACCGCAAAAATGGCCGAAGAGCTAAAAACCCAAACCGTTCGTGCCAAACGCTAACCAGAGGATTCTCCATCCTTTCTGCCGTCTTATTTACTAATATTTATAATACTATAATAGAGTGATATTTTTCTTGAGAGCTTTTTAGAGCTATGTTAAAATCCATTCATCATGAAAAAAGTATTTTCCTGTGTCTGGATACTGCTACTACTTGTGGCTTGCGTGGGTTGTTCCTGGTTGGGGAGACGGAAAAATCCGCCCGAAGCTAATACCCAGTTATTTTACAGCGGAAAAATTCTTAACAAAGAGCGATTATCTCAAGGGGGAAACCTTTTA
>JAGQKQ010000197.1 GCA_020430005.1 Candidatus Omnitrophota bacterium | reverse complement strand
CACTGTCCTCTAGAGTGGGAATGCCATTATATTGGGGAGACCTCGATTTGGACCAAGATCATTTTTATGCATCACAAAAGAATCAAGCTTTTTATCCAGCAACTCCCCATATTGGTAATCCAAGTCCAAGATTTTATGCTTTTGGTGAAAAAGTTGATTTTGTTATTCAGCCACCAGCAACCCCAAAGCTTCCATTTTTACCTGTAGCGCCAAAGTCGCCAACAACGCCCAACGAACCTATTTTGCCATCTGCACCTAAAGCCCCAACTACACCAGGAGTTCCTGCAAGTGCTTTTTTATTAATGGATCTCGAAATTGAAAGGGATTTGGGAAGTGTTCATGCTCCTGAGCCAGCGACTATTGTTTTAATAGGTGGAGGTGTTCTTGGCATGGTTTGGAGACGTAAAAATCGTAAATATACCAACAAATAGCTCTTGCCTGCCTGATCCTCGTCGCTGTATACTATACCCATGAATGAGTTGGCTGAAAAGCTCTGAAGAGGCTAGTTTTTTTGGATTTCCTATCTATTTTGATGTCATTGCTGTATAATTAAGGCATCTTTTTCATATAACCCAATAACTTAGAAAAGTGTTTTGAAACCAAAATATTATCCTTTTATCGATGGTTTTCGGGCAGTGGCGGTTTTTGGAGTGTTGTTTGCCCACGGAATGCCGTTTTTTACTTTAGATACCCCTGTGGAATCTTTTTTTGGCCAGGTGTTTTCCATTGGACATCTCGGGGTTGATATGTTCTTTGTAATTAGCGGTTTTCTGATTACCGGAATATTAATTGAAGATTGGGAAGGCGCGATCCGTCTACGAAGGTTTTATTTAAGACGGTATCTAAAAATATATCCCCAGTATCTTTTTGCCCTGCTCTTTGGATTCAGTGTGCTTTTGGCCTGGAATGTAGTTAATGTAGGACAAGTTTTATCAGAAAAGAATGAGTTTATTAGGATATTTGTTTATTTTTTTCTAGCCCAGAATTACACTCAACAGTATGAGCTTTTTATGCATACTTGGAGCTTGGCTGTTGAAGAACATTTTTATTTGATGTACCCGCTGGTTGTCCGTTTTCTGTTTTCGTTTAATAAAGATGCCGTTCAGAGACGTTTTTATCTGATTTTATTTGCCTTGGCAGCCATCATTTTGACAATTACCTCTCGCCATCTGGGTCATGGTGTCGATTTTGTTTCCCGTCTGTTGGATGCTCCCGAACCGTCTAAAACAACGTTTTTTCGCATTGATGCGCTCATTTTTGGCTGTCTTTTAAAGTTTCTGGAGCCTTATTACCAAGTAAAGAAGTCCGACAAGAAAAATTATCTTACCATATTATGCTTTTTGGCGGGAGTACTGATTTATGGTTATTTTATTGTCTTTGGTTTCTTGAACCACTGGGATCCATTTTTGCTGGCGTATCTTGCCTCGGGGTGCATGTTTATCGCGACGTATAGAGGATTTTGGTTGCTAAAGGTGGTTTCCGAAAATTCGTTTATCCGATGGATTGGCCGTAATTCTTACGCGATTTATTTATGGCATTATATTCTTTTACAGTTAGTAAAACCGTATTTTTCACAGATTGGTGTTCTTACGGGGGTTATGATTTATATGATTTTATCCCTGATTGTGGGAGTGCTAACAACTGTCACGATTGAGAAATTCTTTTTAACCATGCGAAGAAAAATTATTCCTTAGTTTTGAAAAAATGGAGTAAGATATGAAACATTGGTTTTTGTTTTTCAGCATTTTATTTATGTGTCTGGGTTGCGGCGGGCAGGAAGGTGAGGATACGGCGCAGGAGGGTAATTCCGAAGGGGGTGTATCATCCGCGATTACGGCCTTGTTTATGCCGTCCGAAGCCGAAAACAAGCAAGCCGAAGAAACACGGCAGAAGACCGAAGAGCTTCAGCAGCAACAGGAAGAAATGCAACAAGACCGGTTAAAGTCTTATTAGCGCGATAAACAAAATTTATCGCGGGCAGGTTACGCGAAAGCAATAATCAATATTTTAATTATTACCCCACCGGCGGCTGGATCAAGGTCATTAAAGATAAGGTGACCACCAGGAAACAGTATTCCAACAGTGCGCGTGTGTCGGACTGATCCTCTTCTATTTTTCCTAGGGAGTTCGCCACCGACATAATTAGCAGTAAAACAAGAATGCCTTCTTTTACAATCACCCACATTAAGGCAATTACGATTGTCGCGATCCATTTTTGCGGACGATTTAAAGCGTGATAACCCCGGCCACCGTCTAGTGGAGAAAGGGGAAGTAAATTAAAAAGATTAATCCACGCGCCCACCTGAGCGATAGCACCCCAGCTGGCCCAGCCTGTTATATAAAAAACAACATAACAGAACAAGGCGGCGAATAGTCCCCATAAAGGTCCGGCCAGCCCAATACGCGCGTCTTCCATCGGATTAGACGGCATTTGTTTTAAACGGACAAGGGCGCCAACCCCGGGAATAAATGCCGGTACAGAAGATGCGATACCGAAGCGTTTCAGGGCAAAGATGTGGCCCATCTCATGCACATAGATGGATAAAATTAAACCAGCGGCGAATTTCCAGCCCCATACCGACCAATATAATCCGAACGATAAAAACATGGAGAAAAATGTCTGAGCCTTAGTTAGTCCTACAAGAAGAATCTTTCCTTTGGTTAATATGAAAGCGAAAACAAATTTGAATTTCCAGAGCAGCAAACCGACGATACCAAGGGATGCCAAAACTTTAGGCATGGGTTTTTTATGTGCGGGGTGGTCTTCCAGTTTTTGTATATCTACTTTTCGGCTTAGTTCATTGACCTTTCGGTTGATGATCGCGAACTGTTCGGACTCAGGCGGAAGAAGCTCCAAAACCCTACGCCATTGCCGTAGTCCCTCCAGCAGATTATTGTTATTAACCAGTCTGGTGGCTTCGGCGGAGATTTTTTTAAGTTCCTCGGTATATAAAAGTTGATGGCATCCCGGACAGGATAATAACCCCGGCGCGATAGATGTTTGACAATGCGAGCATGTAAGATTTTCGGTATCCATTAAACGGTATCCCCTAAGCTGTGGCGGTCGGTTTTATATCAAAGGGACCCTGGATATCCAATTGCGCCTTTTTATTCATTTTCCAGGCTTCAAATACACCGATTCCAATAATAATCCATCCGATAATATTTTCAAAGCCCATAAGAAAAGGTGAGATCAAAGCAAGAATAAAGACGATGAGATAGAAAAAGAGGCCTCCGCCTTCCTGTCCCGCACCTTCAATGATATAAGGCATGTATGTTGAACAAATGGCCATGTATGTTAAAACAACGGCAATGGTTTGATAAAGCCAGCCTCCACGGTAATTGGCGCCTTTGCGGACAGCGGCGCCTACCAAAAATCCGATAACGATGGCCACCAAACCAATTTCATAACCGGTTAGAGCCATAATCGCATAATAAATTCCGGAGCCCACAACAGCGGCTGGAATGCCCAATACCAACGATATCAGTAAGCGCCCTCCTGCTGAACCGGACTGAAATTGTTGTTCGGTTGCTTCTTTGCACCGTGTACAGGTAATGTTTTCATTAAGTTTATAATACTGTCCGGTAAGGGGAGAGTCGCAGAGTGTGCATCGGCTGGTTTCAGAGCTTCTTCCGGCAGGAATGGCTTTGTCAAACTGTAATTCATCATCCTTTTCTGAAGGCTTTTCTTCAGTCATAGGATCTCCTTTGTTGACTTGGTTATTTTATTAGAAGCTTATTATATCCGATAGAAGGAGAATATGGGAGTCAAATGTCCAGATTTACGTATTTGGCCCCGATAGATGAAAATTTTAGAGAAGGACCAGCTCAAATTGTCGCAAAAGGTAACTTTTCCTACGTTTATTGTAATTAAGAAACAATTTTTCGGTAAGATACGATTGTGGCCAGATAAATACATAACGCCATTTTTAATACATCGTTAAAGCCGATATACTGCGATAAAATAATCGCCAGAATGGATCCCAACACACTAA
>JAGQKQ010000196.1 GCA_020430005.1 Candidatus Omnitrophota bacterium | reverse complement strand
TGATGCCGCAACCGGCACGGCCGACGTTTTATTATCCTTAATCAAAGATGATCGTGTGGCGAAAGGGCAGGGCATCGACATGGCCGCGCGCATGCTCGATATCGGCCGCGCCAAAATTCAAAAAAGAGGATTAAGTCATAAAATTACCCTGACTCATGCGGATGCTAATAAAATTCCCTTCGAGAATAATCACTTTGATGTCGCCACCATTTCTTTTGGTATCCGCAACATGGAAGACCCAACAGCGGTTCTTCAGGAATTATGCCGCACCCTAAAACCAGAAGGCCGCGCTTTAATTTTGGAATTTTCCATGCCGAAAAATCCTATTTTAAGAGCGGGCCATTTGTTTTATTTGCGGACCATCGTCCCGTTAATAGGATATATTTTTTCCGGACATTACAAGGCCTATAAATATCTAAATCAAACCATTGAAGACTTTCCTTATGGCGATGATTTTTGCCGTCTCATGACAACCGCCGGTTTTCACAACGTCAAAGCCAATCCGTTATTGTGGGGTGTGGCCACGATTTATCAAGGGGATAAGCCCACATCATGATCACGTTATTTCAAACCACAAAAGTCTATTCACTGACTAATATTAAAGAAGCTATGCGCCGTCAACTGGAACAGCTGCCTAATATGATTTCGACAACAGGCGATCCTCTACAGATTTTGCGGTATGAACTGGGCTGCGAACCGATTGATCTTTTAACATGGCTGCATAATCAAGAAGAACAAACGAAGGTTTATTGGAGTAATCGGGATAATACCTTTGAAACAGCCGGAATCGGACAAGCAACAACCCTTTCGCAAAAAGACCGCCAGATTATATTTGAAACGATGGAGGACAGTTTGAGCCCGGATAACGCGCGCCTACGCTACTTCGGTGGTATGGCTTTTAATCCACCTGTCAACGATCCCGAGTGGACAAATTTTCATAATACTCAATTTCTAATTCCACAGTTTGAACTACATAACGAACGTGAGAAGTACACATTCGCGGTAAATATTCCGCTCAAAAGCATTCATGAAGAAAACATCCTCCAGCTTTTAAAAAAACTTGATCAGATGGATTTCTCGGCACAAACACAGTATCGAACACCACCGAAAGCACAGTCCCGTCGTAATTACCCTGAACAGGAAGAGTGGGATGATCTGTTTGCTCAAACAATGAGCCGGATTACGGAAAAAAAATTAAGCAAGGCTGTCCTCGCCCGAAAATCTGTTTTTCAATTTGATAAAGGGATTAATCCGGTGGCCTTATTAAAACATTTAAAAGATGTCACACCGAACTGCTATCATTTTTGTTTCCAAACCGAATCCTATCAGGGCTTTATCGGTGCCAGTCCTGAATGTCTTTATAAAAGACAGGGCCGGACTATCAAAACCGAGGCCCTTGCCGGCACAAAACCGCGGGGCAAGACACCTGATGAAGACAAACAATTAGAAGAAGAACTGTTGTCCAGCTCTAAAAATGCCGTGGAGCATCAATTCGTTGTGAATGACATTCATGAAACATTAAATCAGATTTGCGACCATTTTGAATCGGCAGAAAAACCCGATTTATTAAAACTTAAGGGCTATCAGCATTTGATCACAAAATTTCAGGGAACATTAAAAGATAATATATCCGATCATCATATCATCTCGGCCATTCATCCAACACCGGCCGTCGGGGGATTGCCTCAGAAGGCGGCCCTGGATTTTATCAAAACAATCGAACCGTTTGACAGAGGCTGGTATGCCGGGGCTGTGGGTTACGCCGGTTATGATCATGCGGAATTTTCTGTCGCGATCCGTTGCGCGCTGATACAAAAGGAAAATTTATCGCTCTACGCGGGAGCCGGCATTGTCGAAGACTCCACAGCCGATGACGAATGGAATGAAATTGAAGGAAAAATCAGCAACTTTATTAAGGTTTTTGATCAATGAGCGTTATTAACACAGCCAACATTAATACGATTTGGGCCTCACTCATCATTGAAGAATTAATCCGCTGTGGCATCGACTACTTTTGTGTTTCGCCAGGATCACGCTCCACGCCTTTAGCCGTCGCTGTGGCGAATCATAAGAAGGCCCGTTCCTTTATCCATTTCGATGAACGGGGGAGTGCCTTTCATGCCTTGGGTTACGCCGCCGCCACCAAAAAAGCGGCCTGCGTGATTACAACATCAGGAACCGCTGTGGCCAATCTGTTTCCGGCGGTGATTGAAACCGCTAAGAAAAAACTTCCGTTAATTATCTTAACAGCCGACCGGCCACCGGAATTACGCTTTACCGGCGCAAACCAAACGATTGATCAAGTCAAGATTTTCGGCGACTACACCAACTGGTTTTTTGATATGCCGGCACCGTCTACAGACTGTGCGCCTGAATTTGTTTTAACAACCATGGGTCAAGCTGTCGCGAAGGCTAATGGCTACCCTAAAGGGCCCGTTCATTTAAACTGCATGTTCAGAGAACCGCTCGCACCATTAAACGATAAGAATAACTACGACAAATATCTGACCACCCTCAAAACCTGGCAAAAAAATCAAACTCCTTTTACGATCTATACACAATCCCAAATCGTTCCGGAAGAAGAAACCATTCAGATGGCTGCTAAATGTCTTAAAAAAGCGAAACAGGGGATTATTGTTACAGGAAAACTGGCGGATGAACACGAACAGGCTGTTGTTTTAAAACTATCCGAAAAATTAAATTGGCCGATATTGCCGGATATTTCATCGGGATTACGTTTGGGGTGTTCGCATCCCAACGTGATGACACATTTTGATCTGGCATTATCAACCGGAACATTTAATACAGATAAGCCAGATTGTGTTCTACATTTAGGCGGACGGATAACCTCTAAACGGTTTTATGCATATATTGAAAGAGTAAAACCGGAACACTACATTACCGTTTTAAATCATCCCTTGCGTAATGACCCCTTGCATACAGTCACGTTGAGAATCCAGGGAAAAGTCAAAACCGCTTGCCAGCAATTACTGAAATCCTGTTCCCAACGATCAGATCATAAAAAACTGGCCTTATGGCAAAAAGTGAATAAAGCCGTCTCTGAAAAATTAATTCACATGTTTGCTGAAACCACCACCGTTACCGAGCCGACCGTGTGCCGCAGCCTCAGCTGTTTATTACCGAAAAACTCAAACCTTCTGCTCGGGAACAGCCTGTCGATCCGGGAAATGGATAGTTATGCCGATGCCGGCGGGGCTTCTGTAACAGTCAGTGCCAACCGGGGAGCCAGCGGTATTGACGGGACTATTGCAACCGCCTGCGGCTTTATTGAAGGCTCAAACCAACCAACTACATTACTTTTAGGGGACTTAAGCTTTCTATATGATTTAAATTCACTGGATATGATCAACCGTTTACAAAAACCGCTTATCATAATCGTGTTCAACAATGATGGGGGCGGCATTTTTTCATTTTTACCGGTTGCCAACGAGAAAAAATTTTTTGAAACGTATTTCGGGACACCCCATGGCCGGACATTTGAAAATATTGCCAAAACCTTCAAAATCATGTATGCTTCTCCCGAAAATATACAGGATTTCGAAAGTATTTATCAAGAATTCAGTAAAAACAAACAATCCGTTATTATCGAATTAAAAACACAGCGTGATGAAAACCGGAAATGGCAAACACAAATTCAAAGCGCTTTAAAAACAAAATCATAAGGAAACGATAACCCATGACAAAAAAAACAACTGCCAAAAAACCAATAAAATGGATTACCGCTGGTAAATACACGGACATTAAATATCATAAAGCCGAGGGGATCGCCAAGATTACAATTAACCGCCCTGAAGTACGCAACGCCTTTCGTCCGCAAACCGTATTTCAAATGTCCGAAGCATTGGCGGATGCCCGTGACGATGAAAAAATCGGCGTCATTATTTTAACCGGAGAAGGAAAAATGGCCTTTTGTTCCGGTGGAGATCAAAAAATCCGCGGCGATGCCGGCTATAAAGATAAAACCGGGATCAATCGTTTAAATGTCCTGGATTTTCAGC
>JAGQKQ010000195.1 GCA_020430005.1 Candidatus Omnitrophota bacterium | reverse complement strand
AGTTTGATCCAGAACATAGTAGAGGTTGAAGATATCACCGAGGAGGATGCCCGGGCAACGTTGCGCGCATTTTACACGGCACCGCCGGTCATTCCTCATGAGATTGAGTCACAGAACTCACAAGATTGTTTGAGATGCCATCTTGGCGTGACCAAACTGGAAGATGGACGGGTTGCTATGCAGACGCCTCATCCGCAGTTTTCCAGTTGTTTGCAATGTCATGTGCCGGGTCAAACAAGTGAGTTTGACCAGAGTAAGACCCAATGGGAAGGGCTAAAGGAACCGAAACGGGGAGACCGATGGGTTACCATGTCTCCGCCGACAATTCCTCATCGCGTTAAAATGCGTGAAAATTGTTTGTCGTGTCATGGCCCGCAGAATCCTGACATGCATTTAAGAACAACGCATCCTGAACGGACAAGTTGTTTGCAATGTCATGTGCCGAATTACGATAAGGAATTTGAAATTCAGGAGAATGAATTTCTAAATTAGATGTCAGTTTAAGGAGGGAAAAATGCCAAATTCTATTCATGGACATGAAGTTATGCAGATGATGATTGATTCAGGAAAATCTTATACAAAAGAAAGTCTCGAACAAGAGATGATCGAGAAATTCGGCAGTGATACGACCTTTTATACATGCTCTGCTCAAGGAATGAGCGCCAAAGAGCTTGTTGATTTTCTCGAGAAGAAAGGAAAGTTCTTCGGTACAGATGAAGGGTTTCAAACAAGCCAGGAGAGTATCTGTAACCACTAATATGGAAAAGTTAGAACCTTTAAAACTGACATTGGAAGATGGTAGAAGGGCTTTGGGGGTGCATGTCCTGGAAAAAGGATATAAACTGCGTGAGAAGTACGGGAAGTTTATTGATTACGATACGTTACTGAGGATTTTACAGGACGAGGAGTTCGTTCGATATCCGACAAAGATCGTGTTTGATTCCGCAAAGATTGAAGAAGGTATGTTCGGGTACGCTGAAAGAATTTCAACGGATGCCAATGACGGATATATAATATACATTCATGAGGAATTTAAGAAGCGTTCTGGTGATTTGCCGGCATTGGTCTTTTATCATTTGGTAACGGTTAATTATGGAGAGTTTGCGACATACAATGAGGCCGAAGAGTTTGCCTCTGCCGCGTTAGGAATGGAGAAAGATTATTATTATCAGTATATTTGCCGGTTGACGGATTCAATTCCCGGAAAGGAGAGTAGATTATGATTGGAGGAGTCGGAGTGCCCGAGCTGATTTTTATTTTTCTGATTTTTGTTTTACTTTTTGGAGCGAAAAAGCTGCCCGAGCTTGCGAAAGGTCTGGGACAGGCCGTTAAGTTTTTTAAGAAGGAGATGCGCGAGATTCAGCAGGACATTGATGTGAACGAAACAACGCGGGCGTCCATTCCAGCAGATACAGGTAAAGATACTTCAAATGATTTTGATCCTGAAGCCCCTAAACGAGACTGGCGGCCGAAACAGGAAGAGGATTCGCACGCTGAAAAAGTTTAAAAGGGCTGGTTTATGAGTAATGCGCACGTTATTTCAATCAACATTTCAAACGGAGGGGTGCCCAAGCTTCCCGTTGAGTCCGTGTATATTAGTGAAAAAGGTTTAGCGGGCGATGAACATAATCATGAAAAGCATTATCGGCTTACTCAGGCGGTTTGTATTCAGGATATGGAACAGCTTCAGGCGCTTTGCCAAAAGGGCTATGATTTAAAGCCGGGTACCGCTGGAGAAAATTTAACGGTACAGGGATTAAATGTTAATAGCCAGCCCGTCGGGACCATTCTGGAATTTGCCGGTGGTGTTGTACTGGAAATTACGAGAACCCGTCCTACGTGTTACATTATGGACCAAATTCATCCTCAGCTTAAACAAGACGCAACGGATTGCCATGGAATGTACGCGAAGGTTAATACCCCGGGTCATCTTTCTGTGGGCGCGCGGATCAGTATCAAAAAGTCTATGGATGTTTCTTAAATAACACGATGAATAAGGAAGAGGTATGACTGGCGCAATATTTTGTGGTGGTAAAAGTTCGCGCATGGGGCAACCCAAAGAAGTCATGGTTTTGAAATCGGGTATCACGTTAATAGAACATGTTTATCAAACCCTTTCTGTTTTTTGCTCAACAATCGTATTGCTGGGGAAGCCTTCTGAAATTCCGGTACCGTTAAATCAGCTTAAGCGTATTGCGGATAACTTTACCGGTATCGGACCGATAGCCGGATTAGAAGCCCTGTTATCATCGGAAATAGACAGTGAATACTTAATCCTTCCTTGCGATCTGGATCAGATCAATACCAGTGTGTTAAAAATCCTTGTGGACGCTGAAGGAGCGTTGCCGATTGTTTTTAGACGCGAAGATCGGCTGGAGCCGTTGATCGGCCGCTATTCCCCTGAGTGTCTTCCTCTTATCAGGGAAAATATAAAAAACAAACGATATTCGTTAAAAGGATTATTAGCCGACCTGGAACATACAGAGATTCCGGTTTCAAAGGAATACGATTTTGCGCTGAATAATGTTAATACAATTCACGACTTTCAGTAAGATGGTCTCAATAGGATTGGAAAATAGAAAGAAGTTGTGCTGGGTTCCGTTACTTATGCGGACCAATATGAAATTGCATCCCTGTTAAGTGAGTGTCAATATAGGTAACAGGTCTGTATATGTAATAAATCAATACATTATTCTCAGGAAAGATAATGTAATTCTTGCCGTCCTTTTTCCATTCTTGCACATGATTTGCCCTGAAAGCGAAATAACTTCCAAAATAGAAAAGAAGGATGATAAGACAGGAGATGATTACATTTTTCATATATTGTAAGGAATTATATTTCATTTCAGCAGGCTTAGCAAGGTGAAATTAACAGGTCGGTGCTATGTCATCTGCCGATCATGCAGAGGGGCATCGCATGATCTTTTAGTGATAACCTTGTGGTTATCACCTTCTTGCGCAAGCCTTTTAAATTTAGTATAATTCCAGCAATCATTTAGGAAGTAAATAAAAACGTTATTGGTCAACAAAGAAATGGAGATTAGAGTACGATGAAGCACAGTAACCTGATAAAAACATTCACGATCACAGCAATGGTTTTAGTATTAACTACAGCAATTCAGGGAATAGCGCATGCGGGCGATGCGTTAAACATTAAAAATCCTAAAGTTTTTAAGGGAGAAAACAAAATTGTTATCGGACAGTTCAACGTTTCCTATGCATTGGCTGATGCCAAGGCATCCAACGCCAGTTCTAACGACGGCTGGACCCGTTCATCGTCTGTGCTGGGTGTGGAGGTGAAGGGGCTGAACAATGAAATGCTTCAGAAAATCACTGATGAAGTTTATGCCGATTTTAAAGAAAAATTAATCGCCAACGGTTACACAATTGTTGACATGGATTTAACCGAAGGGGTAAGTAAATACACGGCTATGGTTATTAAAAAGTATACGATGGAGGGTTATCCTGAGAATGCGTCTTTGTATCGCAGTTCATTTAATAACAAACTGCATGAAATTACAATCCCGGCTACCGGTTTTAAAGTCATAAATCCAAAGTTTCAGAATCAGCTTGGTTTGGCCGGTAAAGAACTCGGTGTTAAGCCGGTTACCATGAATTATATTTTGCACGTTGGTTATCTGCAGGCCTCCAAAAATAAAAGCGAAGGGGTGTTTGATCAAAGCGTCTGGTTGAGCACCGGTGTTAAATTTCTGGAAGGCGTTCAGGTGTACTGGAGTTCAGGGCTTGATATGTACCAAACCTATAAAAAAGCGGGACAGATCAAAATCAATGAACATATTTATAAAACCACTCCGGTAGGGACCACGGAAGTGGTCAGTAACTGGAATGTCGGCAGCAGGGCCTCACGGAAGTTGGAACTGACTGTTGATCCGGACAAATACTACAATGATGCGATAGAGGTCTTAAAAGAAGCCAATACCAGAATCGTTGATGCGATGGTTCAAAATAGAGAGTAAGGAAGCAGATCTTGTTTTTGGGATACGAATCAATCCTAAGAATAGTTAAAGGAGAGGAATGTTCATTATGAGAAAGTTGATGAATTTACTAAGTGTATTTTTGGTAAGT
>JAGQKQ010000194.1 GCA_020430005.1 Candidatus Omnitrophota bacterium | reverse complement strand
CAACTTTTATTGGGAGCCTACAGCGCTCTGATGAAAGAAGTAGGAAAAGGTACCGTTAAACTTTTTCCACGCATGGAAATGATGGATCTAGTCACCCGCAACGGAATTGCCAAAGGTGTTATTGTTCGAAGTTTATTAACCGGGGCGATTGAAAGTCATGCGGCTGATGCCGTTATTTTAGCAACAGGTGGCTATTCCAACGTATTTTATTTATCAACCAATGCGAAAGCTTGTAATGTAACCGCAGCCTGGCGGGCCTGTAAAAAAGGCGCTTTTTTTGCTAATCCATGTTATACCCAAATCCATCCAACTTGCATTCCTGTTCATGGAGAATATCAGTCCAAACTCACATTAATGAGTGAAAGTCTCCGTAACGACGGACGAGTTTGGGTTCCAAAAGAAAAAAATGATAATCGTCATCCCAAAGATATTCCCGAGGAAGAACGAGACTATTATTTAGAGCGTAAATATCCAAGCTTCGGCAATCTTGTTCCCCGCGACTTAGCCTCACGTAATGCCAAATATGTGTGTGATGAGGGCCGTGGTGTAGGTCCGACCGGACAGGCCGTTTATCTGGATTTTAAAGATGCTATTGACCGACTGGGTGAAGACACGATCAAAGCCCGTTACGGAAATCTTTTCGATATGTATTACAAGATTACGGATAGCAATCCATATAAAGAACCGATGCTCATTTATCCAGCGCTGCACTACACAATGGGTGGTTTATGGGTTGATTATAATTTGATGAGTAATATTCCCGGTTTGTTTGTTTTAGGAGAGGCAAATTTCTCTGATCATGGAGCCAATCGTCTTGGAGCCAGCGCCCTTATGCAAGGACTAGCCGATGGATATTTTGTTATTCCTTATACCATCGGAAACTATCTTGCCGAAGTACCTTGGGGAGAAAGCACTAATGAACTCGCTGAGTTTAAGGAAGCCGAAAAACAGGCCAAAGAAAAAATTCATAGTTTATTGCGTATTAATGGGAAGAAAACCGTAGATGATTTTCATCGCGAACTGGGTAAAACGTTGTGGGATAAGTGCGGCATGTCTCGCAGTGAAAAAAGTTTAAATGAAGCCTTAAAACGGATTCCGGAAATCCGCGGAGAATTCTGGCAAAACGTTAACGTGCCGGGCTCCGGCGATGATTTAAATCAATCTTTAGAACGCGCCGGACGGGTTGCCGATTTTCTGGAATTTGGAGAACTCATGGTACGTGATGCTCTTAATCGAACAGAATCCTGCGGTGGCCATTTCCGAGAAGAATCACAATCGGAAGAAGGCGAAGCCTTACGCAAAGATAAGGAATTCAGTTATGTAGCCGCCTGGGAATTTACCGGTGTTGGTAAAGAACCTGTTTTGCATAAAGAAGAACTAAACTTTGAAGAAGTCGCACTAACAACACGAAGCTATAAATAAGATGTCGAAAAAAATTAATCTCACATTAAAAGTCTGGCGACAAAAAAATAGTAAAGAAAAAGGACAATTTGAATCCTACAAAGCCACCGGCATTGATCAGGACAGTTCTTTTTTAGAAATGCTAGATGTCGTGAATGAAACACTGACGGTTGAAGGAAAAGAGCCAATCGCGTTTGATCATGACTGCCGTGAAGGAATTTGTGGGATGTGCGGCGCCGTTGTTAACGGTCAGGCGCATGGTCCCCAAAGAGGAACAACCTTATGCCAGCTCCATATGCGTCACTTTAAAGACGGTGATACCATCGTGATTGAGCCATGGCGGGCTCAAGGTTTTCCGATTGTAAAAGATCTTGTTGTTGATCGTTCGGCGTTCGACCGGATTATCGCGGCCGGAGGTTTTACATCTGTTAAAACCGGACAAGCACCGGAAGCGAACCTGACTCCTATCCCAAAAAAGAATGCTGAACTCGCGTTTGACGCCGCCGCTTGTATCGGATGTGGTGCCTGTGTAGCGGCCTGTCCGAATGCCTCAGCTATGCTGTTCACATCGGCCAAAATCAGCCAACTCAGCCTGCTGCCGCAAGGGCAGCCAGAGGCCAACGAGCGCGTTGTGACTATGGTCGAAAAAATGGATGAGGAAGGGTTCGGTAACTGCTCCAACGAATATGAATGCGAAGCCGCCTGTCCGAAAGAGATCAGCGTTTCAAATATTGCCCGCATGAATCGTGAATACCGTAAGGCCAAATAGCGGCACCATTTCATTTGAAATTAATCCATTTCTTTGCTATCCTACCTGTTACTTAGAAAGTAAACCAGGTGAGTATTGTGTCTGTCTCCATTGATAAAGAAACGATCCAAAAATACGATATTGCAGGTCCCCGCTATACCAGCTATCCCACGGCTCCCGTATGGTCTAACCAGTTGACGGAACAGCAGTACATTGAAAAACTCAAGAATTTCGGACAAACGGATAAAACATTATCTCTTTATATTCATATTCCGTTCTGCCAATCGATGTGCTCATTCTGTGCCTGTAACGTGATCATCCGTCAACTTGATCCAAAATATGGGGATGAATATCTGAATTATCTCTTCCGGGAAGCTGAAAAAGTAGCCGGATATATCGGCCGAAAAGCCGCTGTTAAGCAATTTCATCTGGGAGGAGGCACTCCGACTTTTCTGAATTCCGATCAATTGACACAGCTGTATCAAAAAATGGAGAAACTTTTCGATATTGATCCGGAAGGAGAAATTGCGATTGAAATCGATCCCCGCACGATTGATGAAGACAAAATGAAAACATTACGTTCATTGGGTTTTAATCGTGTCTCCATGGGAATTCAAGACTTTGAAGAGAAGGTTCAGGAAAGTGTCAATCGGATTCAACCCATCGAAAAGGTTAAAGCCTTTAATAACTGGTGCCGGGAAATGGGTTTTCAATCCATCAATTTCGATCTGATTTACGGACTTCCGCATCAAACGATCCAAACATTTCAAAACACGGTTGAGGAAGTCATCCGCCTAAAGCCGGATCGGATTGCTTTATATAGTTTCGCCTATCTCCCATGGATGAAAAAGCACCAGACAAAAATTGAAGATGATCATTTACCCAGCAATGATGATAAACTCAGCATCTTCCTAAACGCGCGTCAACAATTTCTGGAAAGCGGTTATCAGGCAATCGCGATGGACCATTTTGCCTTAATAACCGATGAAATGGCTAAAGCCTATAATGATCAGCGATTATACCGTAATTTTATGGGATATACTGTGAAACCGGCTGATGAATATATCGGTCTTGGGGTTTCCTCAATCGGTTTTGTCGAAAATACATTTGTGCAAAACCATAAAGTTTTACCGGAATATTACCGGCAACTGGATGCCGGACATTTACCGGTGGAACGCGGAAAAATCCTGAATGAAGATGACCGTATCCGTCAATGGACAATCAGTTCACTGATGTGCCATTTTGAAATTGATAAAGCGCGTTTCACCAGTCAATTTCATCTCGCTTTTGATGAATACTTTAAAGATGAGCAGGAGCACATCAAACATTGTATCGAAGATGGTCTATTAACCAATCAACCAAACAGACTTGTCGTGACTGAACTGGGAAGAATTTTTATTCGTAATATTTGTATGGGGTTTGATTTTTATTTGCGTCAAAAAGGCGCTCATACGCGCTTTTCAAAAACAGTTTAACATTTAAAAAAAGGATAGAGCATGAGCGATGAACGGCGTTCTTATGAACGTTCTCCGATTGAAATGGCGGCATCTTACGGAATTCCGGATGCCGATGACATTACCCGAGACGCTTCACTCATTAATATGTCGGGGTGTGGTTTTTGTTTTGAAACCACCAAAAAATTAAATAAGGGCGACACTCTCACATTAAATATGGAGTTCGAAAAGCGAAAAACTGTTTATCTTGATGTTAAAGTAATCTGGATCAAGCCCATTAAACAAAGTAAAAACTATTTAATCGGAGCCGAAATTCTTAAGCCTCATGGTAAAGACTACGAACTTTTTATGGAGTATTACAACCGAACAAATGAATAAATCTTTTTTCCAATCCGATCGAGAAAATTATTTCTAATACAATGTCACAATCCACTAAGAATTCACCATTCTGTGATGCCTTTGAAGGTGTCAATCAAACCGTGCCTGTATGGTTTAT
>JAGQKQ010000193.1 GCA_020430005.1 Candidatus Omnitrophota bacterium | reverse complement strand
TGTGTTGGCCTTGGGCGGGGGTATTTTACTGGTTCTTATTACATCCGTATGGGCCTTTGATTATCCGCTGTTTATGATGTTTTACCGATTATCCGTGAAAATTTCTGGCCAGGCCATGCCGGCGTTATGTGTTTATATCTGTGGTCTATGGTTTCCGGTATTTTTATTTTGGTTGGTTATTGTGATGTCGCAATCTGCCGAGCATTTAAAGGCATTTATTATACGTTTTCTTTCAACGTTTAAAATCTTGATGGCCGCTTTATATTTATCGGGAGGAATTTCGATATTGTATTTGTTAATTATTAAACAATGAGTTCAAAACAAAAAAAGGATAAGTAATGAATCTTGCAGTTGTTGGAGCCCAATGGGGGGATGAAGGAAAAGGAAAATTGATTGATATTCTGTCACAAGATTCCGATGTGACAGTGCGTTATCAGGGAGGAAATAACGCGGGACATACCGTCGTTGTTAAAAATAAAGAATATGTTTTTCATCTTTTACCCTCAGCCATTTTGCATAAAGGGAAAATTTGCGTTATCGGTAATGGTGTGGTAATTGATCCAAAGGCTTTAATCGGCGAGATTAAAGAGCTCGAGGGAAAAGGATTAAAAGTCAGCCCGAAGAGTTTGAAAATTTCCGGCCGGGCGCACATAGTTATGCCGTATCACCGTATCCTGGACGGCCTACGGGAAACCAAGCGGAAGAATAAAATCGGAACGACGGGCAGAGGGATCGGCCCTTGTTACGCGGATAAAGTGACACGCTGCGGAATTCGCATGATTGATTTATTAAACCCTGAGGTCTTAAAGGCCAAACTGGAAGACAATCTTGCCGAAAAGAACGAAACATTCAGCAAGGTCTATGGTGAAAAGGATTTTCCTTTTGGAGATATCTATCAAGAATATTTAGATTATGGGAAGTATTTAAAAGATTATATCTGTGATACGGCGTTCTTTCTTCATGAGCTTATTGAAAAAAAGAAGACGGTGCTCTTCGAAGGAGCTCAGGGAACCTTTTTGGATATTGACTTTGGGACCTACCCTTTTGTGACATCGTCCAACTCTACAGTTGGGGGGATTGGCCCGGGAACCGGGGTGCCTCCAACAAAAATTGATAAGGTTATTGCGTGCGTGAAGGCTTATACCACCCGGGTGGGTGAAGGGCCTTTTCCAACCGAATTTCCGGAGGATTTTAACGATCAAATTCGGACCAAAGGAAATGAATTCGGAGCCACCACCGGACGTCCGCGCCGCTGCGGCTGGTTTGACAGTGTATTAGTGCGCTATTCTGTTATTTTAAACGGAGTTACGAATTTGGCGATTATGAAGCTGGATGTTTTGGATAATTTGGAAGAAGTTAAGGTTTGTGTCGCTTATAAATATAAAGGGAAGACGTATAAGACTTTTCCTGAGGATTTGGAAGTGATTACCAAGGCCGAGCCGGTCTACGAAACGCTGCCGGGGTGGAAAGATTCAACCCGGGGAGTCCGCGATTTTAAGAAATTGCCAAAAAACGCGAAAGCGTATATTAAAAGGCTGGAAGAGCTCTTGAAAGTGCGGGTGAAGTACATTTCAGTCGGAACAAAACGGGACGAAATTATTGTCCGTTAAGCACGTATCCTGTTGTGCTTCATTAGTTTGTTATAAAAATCTTGACTTTAAATTAGGGCTATGATAATGTTAAGTACTTATAAAGGAGGATCGAATGCGTAAGAATCATTCTTTACCATTAGCAATACTTTTACTATCCTTTCTCGCGTTTAATCTCAGTGGATGTACGCTCATTTTCCAAAAAGGGCGGCGTACCGATGTCGAAAAAATATCAACACTTAAGAAAGAATTAACTGATCTGGAAAGAGCCAAACGGGAGCTTGAGGATCGTTTACGCAGTGAAATCCAAAAAGGTGATCTGACTGTAGAAGATGAAGGCGATCGTGGATTGGTTATTACATTTGTGGCCGAAATCCTTTTTGATTCCGGAAAAGCAGATTTAAGAGAGCCCTCAAAAGTTACTCTAGATAAAGTTTCCAGGGTCTTGAACACAACCGTTAAGGACCTCAATATTGGCATTGAAGGGCATACGGACGATGTTCCGATTAAACATTCTGGATGGAAATCCAATTGGGAATTGTCAACAGCGCGCGCTTTAAGTGTTCTTCACTTTTTTGATAAAGAAAAGGGAATATCACCTGAGCG
The DNA here is from genome assembly GCA_020430005.1 of Candidatus Omnitrophota bacterium. GTDB lineage: Bacteria > Omnitrophota > Gorgyraeia > Zapsychrales > Zapsychraceae > JAGQKQ01. The sequence goes on along the minus strand of JAGQKQ010000193.1, from coordinate 1,914 downwards.
TCTTTCCGCGACCGGGTATGGAGAATACAGACCTTTAGTGAGCAATTCAACTCCGGAAGGGCGTAGAAAAAATCGCCGTGTGGAAATTGTTATTCTTCCAAAAGTCGAAAAACAAGGTCGATAACCATACAGGGAATTAATCTATGAAGAATTTAGGTATTATTGTTTCTATACTGATTGCCGTCGGTGCATGTGTTTCAGCATTTACGTACAATCAAAAATCCGCAAAGTCACAGGGATATCTGGATAAAGAGCGTTATCTAAGAATGACAGCGGAAGAAGAGATTAATGTTTTGCAGGAAAAGGTTACATCATTAGAATCTGACCTTGACCGTTCCCAAAAGAAAATTAAAGGTATTCAAGCGAAGATTGAACAGTTAACAGCGATCAATACGGATTTAAAATCTCGCTTGGATAAAGCCGCGCAAATTAAAGAGAACCTGGAATCCAAATTAAAAGAACTTCAGCAATTAACCGGTGGTTCTATTATGGTTCCGGTTTCCGTTATGGATGGGCTTTAGTCTTATGAATTGAAAAGTGTTTTCCGATTGCCAGGGAGGAGCTTTTAAGATGGGGGATATAAGTATTAATCCCCCATTTTATTTGAATACGCAATGAGTGATGTTGATTTAAAGAATGTTCCGCGTCATGTCGCGATTATCATGGATGGTAACGGACGTTGGGCCAAAGAACGTAATTTATCCCGGACTCAAGGGCATATTGAGGGAGTCCGCCGGGTTGAAGACACGATTACTATCGCTACGGAACTTGGCGTTGAAGCGGTCACATTGTATACATTCTCGACAGAAAACTGGAATCGTCCGCAGACGGAAGTTTCGATGTTGATGAAAATGATCACCGAAGTTCTGAATAAAAGAATTAGTAAGCTGCAGGAACTTAACGTGCGTTTTCAGACTATAGGCCGCAAGGACGGCACGCCGGAGTCTGTATTAAAGGCCATTGATTTTGTTAAACAGCAAACACAGAGCAATACGGGTCTTGTACTAAATATGGCATTTAATTACGGCGGACGTTTGGAAATTATTGATGCCGTTAAATCAATCGCTGAACGGATACGGCTGGGTGAGTTGGGTGTTGAGGATATTACCGAAGACGAAATTAGCGAAGCGTTATATACAAAAAATTTACCGGATCCTGATTTATTGATACGGACCTCCGGGGAGAAAAGAATTAGTAATTTCTTATTGTGGCAATTGTCTTATGCCGAATTTTATTTCTCCGATAAGTATTGGCCTGATTTTACACAGGATGAGTTTAAGAAAGCTGTGCTGGAATACCAGAGCCGTGAACGTAGGTTTGGAAATCTGAAGATAGTATAAATCCAATGAATAAAGACCGCGTTATTAGTTCAGCAATCATGATTGGCCTGAGTGTTATGGCCATATTCAATGTTTGGATCTTTCTCATAGTTATGATGGCATTGACCGTCGGAGCCCTATATGAATTTTTCTATTTGATCAAGAAAAAGGATATTCCGATTTATGATTACACGGGTATTTTGATTGGCGGGCTTATTCCGTTGTCGATATTTTTTCAGTTCCAGCCGACAAAAGGGTGGGAATTATTTCTGATTGTAATTATGCTGCTGATTATTTTTGTTATGCAGTTAACGCGTAAGACCAATCAAAATGCGATTGTTGGAATTTCAACCACCTTGTTTGGCGTTTTATATGTATCCTGGCTTTTTAGTTTTTTAATTAAAATACGTTTTTTGATGCCGGAAACAGAATACGCCGGCGTTAAGTTGTTGGGCTTCATTTTATTGGTTACCAAATGCGGTGATATGGGAGCCCTCATTATCGGAAGTAAGTTCGGAAAACATCCGTTACTTCCAAGGGTCAGCCCGAACAAAACCGTGGAGGGAAGTATTGGCAGTGCGGTATTTAGCGGTGT
>JAGQKQ010000192.1 GCA_020430005.1 Candidatus Omnitrophota bacterium | reverse complement strand
TTAAAGAACAGCTAGATTACGCGGAAGAGAATATAGAAAAAACGGAAAATTTTGTCGATAAAAAATGCCCTGAATGTCAAAAACAGCTGGTCGTAAAATGGGGGCGCCGAGGAAAGTTCCTGAGCTGTTCAGGGTTTCCGGATTGTAAGCACGCTGAGGCTTTTACGCTGGGGGTCAAATGTCCGGCGGAAGGATGTACGGGAGAGTTGGTCCAAAGAAAATCCCGGCGGGGAGTGTTTTACGGTTGCAGCCGTTATCCGGACTGTACCTATGTCGCCAAAGAACTGCCCGAAAAAACAGAATAAATCCAATAACATGTCAGTGATGTGATGATGAAACGTTATGTCGACAAATTTGTTTCATACCTGGACATTGAGAAAAACTATTCCCATCACACCATATTAAATTATCAGATCGATTTAAAAGAGTTTTCCGATTTTATCGGAAAAACACCGGTTACCAAAACAGACTACATTTTGTTACGTCAGTATTTGGCTCATCTGCGCGGACGGCAGTTAAAACCCAGAACCTTGGCCCGTAAACTTTCCTGTTTGAGAAGCTTTTTCCGCTTTCTTCAACGGGAAGGATATATCGAAGAAAATCCGGCCAAGCTGGTTATGACCCCGAAATTGGATAAACCACTTCCCAAGTTTTTAACAGAAGAGGAGATGGTTACGTTTGTTGAATCGCCCGATGACAAAACAGAAATGGGAAAACGGGACCGGGCTATTTTGGAAATGTTGTACAGTACCGGAATCCGTGTCAGCGAGCTGGTCGGTCTCAATGAAGATGATGTCGATTTGATTGGAAGTATCGCCAAAGTTTCCGGAAAAGGTAAGAAACAACGGCTTGTTCCGATAGGAAAAACAGCGGCCGATGCCGTTATTCGTTATTTGGATGCCCGGCGCAAACACGCACGGGCTTTATTTCTGAATAAAAATGGGACCCGGTTATCATCCCGGGCGGTTTGTGATATCACGTACAAATATATCAACCGGATGTGCACAACGAAGAATGTGTCACCGCATGTCCTGCGGCATTCGTTCGCGACACATCTTTTAAACCGCGGCGCGGATTTAAGATCTGTTCAGGAATTGTTAGGGCATGTCAATTTATCCACAACACAGATTTATACTCATGTCACAACGGACAAACTGAAGAAAATTTATGATAAGGCGCACCCCAGGGCCTGACTTAGTCGCTGGCGGTTAGCCGCTGGTTGCTAGTAAAAATATTTTTAATTCAACTTTTGTTAAAGGAACGGTATTGGTTTTTCTGATCGACATTGTTTATCTGGTATTGGCCATTTTTTATTTGCCGTATCTTATGGTTAAGGGCAAATGGCACAATGTGTATTGTGTCCGGTTTGGATTTTTGGATAAAGACCAAGTGCGGCGGATTCAACAAAGACGCAATATCTGGATTCACGCGGTCAGTGTCGGAGAGGTGCTGGCTGTTATCGGGTTAATCGAAAGAATCCGCAAAGTCTATCCGAATTATTCGATTGTCTGCTCAACGGTCACTAAAACAGGACAGGCTTTAGCGAAAGAACGTCTCCAGCAAACAGCGGAAGTTATCTATGCGCCGCTGGATTTCAGTTTGGTTGTCCGTAAGTTTATCCATATGATCCGTCCGGAATTGTTTATTGCGGCTGAAACGGAATTTTGGCCCAATCTTTATACACTGCTTCATCGGAACAATGTTCCGGTGATGATCATTAACGGACGGATTTCGGATAGTTCATTTCAGGGGTATCAGCGGTTTGGTTTTCTGACGCGACCTGTTTTATCAAAAGTTAGAAAGTTTTGTATGCAGAGTTCTTTGGATGCTGAACGGGTTATCACTCTGGGAGCCAGGCCGGAAAATGTTCAAGTCACGGGCAATATTAAATTTGATGCGCCGGTTGTACTGGAAGATTCTAACGGACAAAAATTGAATCCAGACTATACATGGCTGTTGGCGGGGAGTACGCATCCGGGAGAAGAAGAGGTTCTTATCGAGGTTTATCAAAAACTTGCTCAGAAGCATTCTAACCTGCGGTTAGTTTTGGTGCCGAGACACATTGAACGTTCAAACGATGTTTGTGAAATTTTAGACAGCAGGCAATTAAAGGCCGTTTTATTTTCACAGCTCTTGCCGGATGAAATTCGCCCTGAGGATGTTATTGTGGTGGATGAAATCGGACGATTGCGGGCATTGTATCAACAGGCGGATTTGGTTTTTGTCGGCAAGACATTAAAAGTAGGCGGCGGGCAGAATATGATTGAACCGGCCCAATATGGTAAACCTGTTTTTGTCGGACCTTTAACGGATAATTTTAAAGACGCGATGCGACTATTTTTGGAAAAGGATGCGATTGTTCAGGTCCAAGATGAAAAACAATTATATCAGCGGATGGCAGAATGTCTTGATCATCCGGATTCTGTAAAACGTTTGGCCGAAGCCGCCAGACAGGTAACACAGGAAAACCGCGGCGTTGAAGAAAAAACATTTCAGGCTGTTGCAATGTGTTTGAAATCTTGAAGGAAATCCTATGCAAAAATATTTTTTGGCCTTGGCAACCGATCAAAAGAAGGGAATAATTGCCGCGTTTTTTAAATTCTTTCTTTGGCTCTTTTCTTATGTTTATGGTTTTTTTGTGGGGTTACGCAATATTCTTTTTGATATTCACGTCTTCTGGCCGCGCAAAGTTAAAAAGCCGGTGATCAGTGTCGGGAATATCACAATGGGCGGGGCCGGCAAGACGCCGTTGGTCATTTATATTGTCAAGGCTTTACGCCGTAAACAACATAAGCCGGCGGTTTTGATTCGGGGATTCATGCCGGACGGTAAAGGGGCGCGAAGTGACGAAGTCCAGTTGTTGGAAGAAGCCTTGCTGGGTGTGCCGATTCTGGAAGGAAAGAATCGTTATGATAACGCGAAAAAGACGTTAAAACAGGGACATGTAGATGCGTTTGTCATGGATGACGGGTTTCAACACCGCCAGCTCAAACGAGATTTGAATATTGTGGTTGTGGATGCCTTGAATCCGTGGGGAAACCGGCAGATGATTCCCCGCGGTATCTTGCGGGAATCTTTGCGTTCTTTAAAGCGAGCGGACGTCATTATTTTGACAAAAGTGGATCTGGCGCAAAATGTTTTGCCGTTAAAACAGGAAATACAGCAGATTCACCCGCAGGCTATTGTTTGTGAGACGATGCATCATCCTTTCGCGGTGCACAGTTTGCGTTCCAAGGAGCGTTTGGAACCGTCTTTCTTGAAGGGCCGTAAGGTTTGTGCGATATCCGGTATCGGCAACCCGGAAAGCTTTGATAAAACGCTGCTGGCTCTGGAAGCGGATGTTCATAAACATTTTATTTTTGAAGACCATCATGTTTATACAGAGACAGATGTTGAACGGATCGTGAATTATGCCTTAAAAAACGGGGTCATTTATGTCATTACCACCCAGAAGGATTTACCGAAACTCAAACCTTTTATACAAACATTCGGGTTAAAGTTAAACCTGTTGGTTTTAGAAATTCAATTTGCGTTTATCACCGGAGAGGAACAGTTTCTTGAAAGAGTCAATCATCTATTTCAGCATTAAGATATTCGGCGGTTTTGTCCGATTGTTGCCGTTAAACGCAGCGTTGTTTTTAGGGCGCTGTATTGGTGTGCTTGTCTATTATTTCGATACCAAACACAAGGCAATCGCGTATGCGAATCTGAAAATGGCCTTTTCCAAAGAAAAATCGTCCCATGAAATTAAGAAGATTACGAAAAAATTGTTTATGAATTACGGTGAGAATCTGATGGAGTTGCTAAGGATGCCTTTACTGGATAAAACAAAATATGAAGATTATGTGCAGATTGAAGGGAAGGAAAACGTCGGGAAGGGATTGGAGCAGAAAAACGGCGCCATTCTTTTGGCGATGCATTTCGGTAGTTGGGAAATGGCTTCACTGGCCTGTGCAATGCTGGATTATCCGTATAAGGTCATTGTTAAGCCCCAGACAAAATATTCAAAGCTGGATGATTTGTTAAATTCTTATCGCGCCTGCGGAGGAAACGTGGTTTTGTCCAGAGGGATGGGAACACGGGATTTAATCAAAAGCCTTAAAAACAATGA
>JAGQKQ010000191.1 GCA_020430005.1 Candidatus Omnitrophota bacterium | reverse complement strand
AAAGCAAAACAATATCTTTGTACGTACTGATTTTAAAATAAAGATCCTGGGCCTCAAAGGATACCTGGTTTGCCACATCCTTTTGGTTCTCTTGGGCCGCCGCCAACGCCGCCTTCTTTTCTTCAACCTCAGATTTTAACTTTCCAAACCAAATAGGGACATTGACTGAAACCATTCCGATCCAGGCATCTTCACCATCATTCGCTTGCGTTGTTGTGCCGCCGCCTATCTCTATATATTCCGCGCCGAGCGTAAAATCCGGCAGATAGTTCATACGGGCCAGCGACTTTTCATATTCCGCTTTCTCCACCGCCAGATTGGCGGAAACCATTTCCTGCCGCGACTTGTTTGTTCTCTTAACGATATCCTCCAGAGTATAATCAAACTCCTGATTGCTGATTTGAGAAATTTTAGCCATCTCCTGAGACATCGGTCGATTAAGCAAACTGTTCATTTTAACCGTTAGGGTTTGCCGGTTCTGTTTTAAGAGAAATATTTTCTCAATGATTTTGGAAAGCTCGACCTGGGTTTTAATAACGGCCTGCTGAGGAACCAAATTGGATTCATATTTGCGCTGGGCCACGTTTTCTAACTTTTCGAGAATTTCTTTTTCCTCTGCATTAATCTCGATCGCTTTATCCACCCAATAAAGATCATAGAAAACGAATTTCACATCTTTGACGACTTCATTCTTTACGGCCTCATATTGCTGTTGAAGCATTTGGGCCTGTTTCGCCTGCGCCTTTCCTTTTAAACCCAGCTTTCCCGGAAATGGTATTTTCTGTGAGGCCCCGAACTTTTGTTCCTGGGGACCAACGCGGGTTTGCACTTCCTCGCCAAAATATCCATAAGTGGCCATGGGATCGGGAAGACTTTTAACACTTTTGATTTTATATTCCGCCGCTTTCCATGTATGAAAGGCCTGCTGAATTTTGGGATTATTATTTTCGGCCTCTTTAATCAAGTCGTCCAGCGAAACGGTCTGCGCGAATCCCCGCCCGGCCACCAACAAAAGGTTAACAGCTACAATTGTTATAATAAATTTTTTAATATTTGGTTTCATTGTTTACCTCTATAAATTTGCTCATAAAAAGTCCTTTCCTGCACTAAGGTGAAAGACATAGCAATTTATAGCGGTATTAGATACGAAGGATCAAATGCTTGATGTATAAAGGCGTGGTATCGTTATACGGCGGCGGGCCTTGATAGGCCTGGGTGTCAAACACCATCGGTGTCACCTCTAAAACGGGTTGGTCCATATTAAGGAAATCCATTACACTGAACGATGGCAAGAAAGATTTTTCTGTCTGAAGGACCGCTAGGGAATGATCGCAGTCGCATTCTTTGGTATCATGGGAAGTTGAATGAGACGCTTGATGTGTTTGATGGCAAGACGGTTTTTCTTCAGCCCTGGCCATTTTTGTAAAGCAGCAGCAAAACATGGAAGAAGTCAGAAAGAAGCCTGCCAAACCCAGAATAGAAATTATTTTGAAATGACGCTTCATTGTGTGCTTTTCCTGAATGTTTTTAAGAGCTTAATCACTTCATCAATCTTTTTCTTCTTATCTGTCTTTGATTCTCCCATAAAAGCCTTGGTAACGCAAGTATCCAAGTGACGTTCCAGAATCTTGTCCTGAACACGGGCGACCGCGCTGCCCACGGCACTCAACTGTGTCAGGATATCAATGCAATATCTCTTACCTTCCACCATTTTCTGGATGCCGCGAACCTGCCCTTCAATCCGCTTCAGGGCATCTAGTGTGGACTTATGGCTCGGATTCTCTTTCATACTGAAAATATAACATACCCTATGGGGGTATGTCAAATACCAAAAAAAGAGGGAGCATCGCCCCCTCAGTTATAACCTAACCCCAAATCTATTCCAAAATAAATTGATCAAAATCAGTTAATCAGTCCCATATAGCGTTTTCAATACGCTTCTTTCAGTTCAAAGATTGCTTTGAAATCAATTTTTTCGGACGCAAGCACCAACGCGGTTGTCGGAAAGTCCTCAATTGACGACAATAGGGCTTCATAGTATTGACTGTACGTTTCAGGAGTTTCGTCGTTTTCAGGAAGCCGCATTCCAAGAAAAACCATATTGGCCTCTTTCGATTTTTCCTTGATCAACTCAAAAGGAGATTGTCCGTTTAAAACAGACACCTCCACCTCCGCCTCGATATTCGCCTGCGCGATGAATTCATCAAGCTGTTTGCGATAATCGTCAACTTTATCGTCATGCGGAACAATCGTCTGTATACGCAATCTTGCCCCCGCCCATTCTGGACTTGTCTTCAATAAATATCCCAGGACAAGCATAAGCCCTGAATTTTCACCAATCCTCCGCCACCACAAATCAATGGTCAGCCCTTCTGTGTCGCGATGTTCTTTTTCCTTCTCATGAACAATAATAAGATTCCGCAACCGCCGCGAGGCCGTTAAAATGAGCGCCGCGTAATCGAGCGCGTCTTCTTTGTTTCCCATTCCCCCCAGTAAAATGGTATTCGGAATCAACGGGCCAAATCCATAATTCTCAACAAGCCCTTTGGCCCCTTCAAAAATATTCTTGGCCGTACTGATTTTCACAATAGCCGGAACGGCACGGTCTTTCAGATATTTACTGATAGAATCCTGCAGGCTCTGAAGCCTTTCTCCGTCGGATAATTCCGGCGGAACAATACTGGCAACGGTTAAAAAACCTTTTCCATGGGAAATCGCGTCCGCCAGGGCGATTAAATGCCATCGGGACGTCGGGGCTCCGCTTAACACTAAAATATTCGGGTTCCACGTTCCCTCATGGACTTTATGCCGTGTCATCTTGTATAAAAAAGTTCTAGTAAGAAACATCAAAATACCATGGCGGATATCTCCCCAATAGGCGTTAAGCTTTCGTCTTTTCATCAGATAATAAACAAGGCCGGCCAAAGAATACGCGATAAATGTGGCTCCCGGATTAATCATGAACATCGTGATAACACAGCCCAGGAATCCAAGAAACGGCAGTACCCAATGCACACGGAATTTCGGACGCCAGGACGCGTTATTCAGGATACCGTTTAAAGCGGCTGATAAATTCAGCAGACCGTAAGATGTTAAAAAGAACATTGATAATACCGGAGCGATCACATTCAAATCGCCCAGCATAATTCCTAACATCGCGATAAAAAAGGAAATCACTGTCGCGATTCGGGGATCTCCCTGCTTCCCAAAGGTTCGCCCCAGCCAGCGGGGCACAACATTATCCCGCGACAAAGCCTGCAGCGTTCTGGGGGCTCCCAGTAAACCGCCCATCGCGCTCGACAGCGCGGCGCCCCATAGTCCGGCGTAAACCAGTTTGTCCCATTTCGCGACATCTTTCATAATCAGTGAATTTGTAATCAATGTATTTTTATCAATATTTAAATGCGTTAGAAAAATCGGGATCGCTATATAAACACAATAACTGAAAATAACAGCGGAAAGTGTCCCTAACGGTAAGGCTTTGGAAGGATTTTTTAAATCTCCCGACATAGAAAGTCCGGCCTCAATTCCTGTTACGGCCGGAAAGAAAACCGCGAAGACCGCCCAAAAAGGTAAATGAGATATGATGGCAGGAACCGCGCCTTGCGCTACCTCAGGCGGCTGCCAATGCCCGAAGAAAAAGGAAAAAAGCGAAGCCGTAATCAGGGTTAAAATAATAAACTGGAGTCTTAACGCGAGGTCCGCCGAGAAAAGGGCCAGAATGGCCAAAATAAACAGTGTCGCGATACCCAGCAGGTGAACCGGCACATCGGGAAAAAATGGCGCGACAGATTCTGAAAAACCGGCCACATAAAACGAAATTCCCACGGCCTGCGCGAAAAAAAGTGGAAGACCAATCGCGGCACCGGTTTCAAGCCCCAGGGAACGGGAAATAATATAATACGCTCCGCCCCCGCCGATACGCATATTCGTTGCCAGCTCTGAAATGGACAGCGACGTTAAAAATGTAATCGACGTGGCCAGGGTAACAATGATTAAAGTTTCCCATAACCCGACCTGTCCCAGCACCCAGCCAAAACGCAGATACATAATGACCCCTAAAATGGTCAGAATGCTGGGGGTAAAGACACCCTTAAATGTGCCGAATTGATAGCCTT
>JAGQKQ010000190.1 GCA_020430005.1 Candidatus Omnitrophota bacterium | reverse complement strand
CAACGATCCTGAAAACGACCGCCTAGTCCAACTTAATGATAAGTATTGTGAATTAATTTGGGAGGTTATTTCAAAAAGCTCAATACATTCAGCCTTAACTCTGGTCTGGCATAATTGCGGAGAAACGTATTCTTTTTTAGAAATTCCAAACGCAGGAATCCTGGAAAGACCAGATCATTTAACAGGAGAAGGCGACCCTATATATTGGAAATATTATTCTGACAAAAAAGAATGGCATTCTGATTTCCCAATCATATGGGATTCATTTGAAGCCGTTCGAATTTATCCATCAAAAAATGAAAACTCTATTAACAAATATATAGAAGAACATTTCTTTGACTATTCGCATGATAAAGAACTGGGAATAGGCCATACCGATGCTCCAGAGGAAAACGATTCTGATAATGTTTTTCCAGCCATAGACAAAGCCTTGCAAGATTCGTCAAAATTCCTATTTAAACTTTTTGGCTCAAAAGATTTTCGAGAAAATTTATTAAATCCATTCAAAAACAAAGCCCTTATTGAACTTTTAAGAAATACCAGTGCATACGCCTGTAAGGGTGGGTGGGACAATACTGTATTTCTGGAAGTCTTTACCTCAAATCCTGAATTCGACTCAATCCTTGAAAACACCCTCAAGGAAAAACACATTAAATATTCCCTATCAAAAGAAAACAAAGACGACTGGTCCTCCTATCCAGACCAGAATAAAGAGTCATCATAAGAACGGCAAGCCTACTATGTCTCGAATTTTCCAGCGATGTGGCGTGGGACGAAAGCGCGGATGTTGATTTTCTTGTTGTAGTATTTGACGGAAACAACTTCTCCTTCCTCATGCGCGAGGTTGACCAAATCCATACGGTGAATGGGAACGTTGACATTGATCTCTATTATTAGAGAAGACAGTTTTTCGACAATCTTTACATAGAGCTCATCCAGATTATTTTTATCCTTGGCGGAAATAGCCACCGCGTTACCATAGCTTTCAACAATCTGCTCCAGCCAGGACCGCTCGTGATCAATTTGATCAATTTTATTAAGCACAACAATCATCGGCTTGTCCAGAACATTCAAACTTAACAAAACATCCATGACACTTTGGTAAAGATGCCGGAAATTCGGATTACTCACATCAATCACATGCAATAGAAGATCCGCCTCGGTGACAACTTCCAAAGTCGCATGGAATGATTCAATCAAATGGTGAGGCAAGTCATGCATAAACCCGACGGTATCCGAAATAACCACTTTCTGATGATTAGGCAATGTCAACTTGCGGGAAAGAGAATCTAACGTTGTAAACAAACCGTCTTTGGTTACCTGTTTCGCGTCGGTTAACGCGTTTAATAAAGTGGATTTTCCGGCATTAGTGTAACCCACCAAAGAAATCGCCGGTACCCCTTGGTCTTTTCTTTTTTTACGCGTAAGCGCGCGGTTTTGCGCGACATCTTTAAGCGTATTTTTTAAACGGGCGATACGATCGGAAATTCTCCGACGGTCAACCTCCAGTTTCGTTTCCCCGGGACCTAAGGTTCCGATCCCACCCCCCAGACGGGATAGCTCAATCCCTTTTCCGGTTAAACGCGGCAGAAGATACTCCAACTGAGCCAACTCAACCTGCATCTTCCCTTCATTAGTGGTGGCCCGACGGGCAAAAATATCCAGAATCAGCTGTGTGCGGTCAATTGTCTTGGTTTTAATCACCTCTTCCAGATTGCGCTGCTGGCTTCCTTTTAAATCGTGATTAAAAATAACCGTATCGATATGATGCAGAGCCACCAGTCCGGCAATTTCCTGCAGTTTTCCGTCACCGATATAGTTCCCCGCTGAAATCTTGCTTAAACGGCACTGGACAGACTCCACAACCTTACCGCCGGAAGCCGCAACAAGCTCTGTCATTTCCGCAATTTCTTCCGGCAGAGTCCATAACGTTTCTTCATTCTTAAGTTCAATGACAACCAGCAGGACTTTTTCCGGCTCAGCCCGATTAGATATGAGTTCTTGGGACATAGCTTTCTTTTTTCAGTGATCTGTGTTCCGTGGTCCGTGATCGACCACAGAGCACAGACCACAGATCACTTATTTTTTAGACATACCTTTTATGATGATGCTAACAATATCTTCTACTTTAGTATCTTTTGTAAGATTGATCCACTGAATTCTTGATTCTCCGCGGAACCATGTTAATTGCCGCTTGGCAAAGCGCCGTGTATTTTGTTTCAACTTCTCTTTAGCGGTTGACAAATCATACTCTCCACGAAGATGGGCCATCACTTCTTTAATGCCTATCAAGTATTTCGCCGTCTCACTTAAGGAAATATCGACAATGGCCTTAACCTCTTCAACAAGCCCGGCTTGAAACATATCGTCCACACGCGCCTCAACACGCGCATACAATTCCTCACGCTCTCGATTTAAACCAAAAATCTGAATGGGATACCTTCCCCAAATACCCTCTTCTTTTTGTTTTTGAAGTTTTGAAATGGGCTGTTCTTCCGTTAAACATACCTCTAAAGCGCGAACAACACGTTTAAGATCGTTAGGATGCAGCTTGGCCGCCGCCTCCGGGTCTTTACTTTTTAACTGAGCATAAAGATACTTACTACCTTTTAGTTCCGCCTCTTCCATTAAATGCTGACGCAATTCTTCATTTTTCCCGGCTCCTTCAAAGATACCGTCTAACAGAATTTTCATATATAAGCCCGTTCCGCCGACAACAACAGGGGTACGCCCCCGATCAAGAATATCTTCAATAGCACTTCGGGCGTCAGAAAAATACTGAAAAACATCGTAAGATTCTTTCATGGAAACACAATCGATCAGATGATGCGCAACGGCCTGGCGTTCGGCAAGAGAAGGCTTGGCACTGGCGATATTTATTTCCCGGTAAATCTGCATAGAATCGCAGGATACAATTTCGCCTTGTATCTGTTTTGCTAACTGAAAAGCAACGGACGACTTGCCGACAGCTGTCGGCCCGACAATAAAAACAAGGCTGTTATTTTCTTTCATAAAATTAAAAATGTCTCATTATTGTTAAAAGTAAAATGTTGAAGTATAAAATTCTCTACTTTTTACATTTAACATTTTACAAATTAACAACATATCAGGGATAAACTTGGGCAGGAAAACCATTACTGGATAAATGATCTTTTAACCGGTTAGCGTCACTGATCGATGCCAATTCACCCACACGGACACGATAAAACTTCCGGTCTTGACGGTCTGTCGTTTCAACAATATAACCGTATTCATTCTTTTGTTTTAATTTCTTCAACAGTTTCTCGGCATGCTCCCGATCAAGAAATGCCCCTACCTGAACAGTAAAATACTGCTTTTCTTCCAAAAGCTGCCGGGCCACATGGTATTCAAAACTATTGGGAAACCGTGTTGTAATTCTTTTTAGATAATCCTTAGCCTGCTCCCATTGCGCCAATTTCAAATTAGACCGCGCCGCCTTTAGATAGATAAGGCTTAAAAATTCCGATTTCGGGCTCTGTTTCAGCAGCCTGTTAATCACCTTTAGAGCCTCCTCATATTCTTCATTCATATAATACGAGTCAAAGAGACCTAAAAGAACTTTATCCTGTAGATTTTGCGGTGTTTTCTCACGGGAAAGATCCTGGAAAATCTGACGCGCCTCAAGATAGCTCCCCAGACGAACCGCACTTAAACCGATATAATACTGCACTTCCTGGCGGGTTTTATCATCCGGCGCCTGCTTTAACACACCCTTGGCCAGAACCTTGGCCTGCTCATAATCTTCAGAGATAATGGCCGTTTCAATACTATCCAGCGTTTCCATGGCCTTGGCAGATACCAGGACGGGAATAAAAAAAAGAAGACAAAAGATAAGAAGACCTTTTTTCATGGGAGTATAATATCAAAGATTGATATTTTTGACTAGAAATAAAAACAACGGTCCTGCAATAAGTTAATGTTATTAAAACGGCCGCTGGATCGGTGAGGGATCGCAGTAAAGTTCCCACGCATTCTTCAGCGTATGACGAAATTTATCACAATTCTTGGGACGTAACGCGGCCGATTGCCCAATCCATAAAATGATGACAAAGGCCACGCACGCAAGGCCCGGATTTTTGATTTTTTGCAGATAAGCCGGTATTGTTCTGATAACGATTAATAAAAAAATAACC
>JAGQKQ010000018.1 GCA_020430005.1 Candidatus Omnitrophota bacterium | reverse complement strand
CATTACCAATCAAAGAGAGACGACTGTTTTATGGGACCGAAAGACATCCAAGCCGGTGGGAAAGGCCATTGTATGGCAATGCCGGCGCACGGCGGATATATGCGCTCAGAAAAAATATAAAAGCAAAGAAGTACTTATAAAGAAGAAAACAGGGCTGGTTCTTGATCCCTACTTTTCCGGAACAAAAATTAAATGGCTGCTCGATAATACTAAAGGATTAAGATCCCGCGCCCTTCGGGGAGATATTTGTTTCGGAACAATTGACAGCTGGCTTATTTGGAAATTGACAGCGGGAGAATCCCACGTGACCGATATGACTAACGCGTCACGCACGTTGATTTTTAATATCCGAGAACGGAATTGGGACAAAGAGCTGTTAAAGTTGTTTGATATTCCGCAAAAAATACTTCCGTCCGTACAAAATTCCGGCTCGATTTTTGGACACGCCAAAAGTAAAGCTACAGGCCTGCCCACCGGGATTCCTATCGCGGCTGTCTTGGGCGATCAGCAGGCGGCCCTATATGGGCAAGGGTGTTTTGATCCCGGAACGGTAAAAAACACATATGGCACAGGATGTTTTATTGTTTTAAATACGGGAAAGAAGTTAATGACATCCCGCGGAGGTTTGTTATCAACGATTGCCAGTGATGCCGAGGGACGCCCGGTGTATGCGTTGGAAGGATCTGTTTTTATTGCCGGGGCTGTTGTGCAATGGTTAAGGGATCAATTACAGGTTATCAAAAAATCGTCGGATTCGGAAAAGTTAATCCAGGGAGTTCGTGATACGAATGGCGTTTATTTTGTTCCGGCCTTTGCCGGATTAGGAGCTCCGTATTGGGATAGTCAGGCCCGTGGTATTATTACAGGATTAACCCGGGGCGCGAACTATCAGCATATTACACGGGCGGCTCTTGAGTCCATCGCTTATCAAGTCAAAGACGTTTTTGATTTGATGAAAAAGGAAGCACGAAAGAACATTTCGATATTAAAAGTTGACGGAGGTGCCTGCGCCAACGAATTCTTGATGCAGTTTCAGGCGGATATTCTAAGTTGTCAGATTAAAAGACCGGTCAATGTCGACTCGACAGCGTTCGGGGTCGCCCTGTTGGCAGGGCGAAAAGTTAACGTTTTTAAAACAAAGACACAGTTGATGAAGGCCGTAAAAACCGATAAGGTCTTTAAACCAAAAATGAAAAAAGCGCAGAGAGATCAACTTTATCAGGGCTGGGTACAGGCGGTGAAGAAGGCTCGGGTTCAATGATACGTGACATAGAGCGAATGGCGCATGGTGAGTATGATTTGCTTGTCATTGGCGGGGGAATTAACGGCGCGGCCGTGGCTAACATGGCGGCGCTTAATGGTCTAAGAGTTGTCTTGGCGGAGAAGGACGATTTTGCCAGTGGAACCTCCAGTAAATCCACAAAACTGATCCACGGAGGTCTTCGTTATCTCGAAAATCTTGAATTTGATTTGGTCAGGGAATCCTTACTGGAAAGGTCTATTCAATTAAAAAGTGCCCCGCATTTTGTCAGGCCGTTGGGCTTTGTCATTCCTGTCTATAAAGGCGACAAAAGACCGCTCTGGATGGTTCGCCTGGGCGTTTTTTTGTATGACCTCCTTTGCGGCAGGCACAAAATTGCTCCGCATAAACTGTTGACTCCCGAGAAAGTTGCCGGCATTATCCCCGACATTAATTCCGAAAATCTTGTCGGTGGTGTCATGTATTATGATGCCCAGATGGACGACGCGCGCCTGTGTTTAGAAAATATTTTAAATGCGGAAAATAACGGAGCTCATATTGCGAATTATATGGAGGTTAAAACTTTTATTGTGGAAAACGGACGGGCCGTTGGTGTTGAAGCGGTCGACAGGATTTCTCAAAAGCGTGTTTCCATTCGTGCAAGTCATGTCGTCTGTTGTGCCGGTCCTTGGACCAACGTGTTCATGGCCAAGGAACGAAGCCGGTCTCCAATGGCCGTACGGACAACCAAAGGGGTTCATCTTATTTATAAAGGGCTTTTTTCACCGGAGGCAATGTTTTTAACCGTCAAAAAAGATCAACGTTTATTTTTTATTATTCCATGGGAGGGCAATTCTTTAATTGGAACAACCGATACGGATTATCAGGGAAGCCCGGACAATGTGAGTGTTAGCGACGAGGATATAGAATATCTGTTGAAGGAAGTTCAGCGGTACTTTCCGAAAAAGAAAGTCAGAAAAGAAAATGTTATTACAACCTTTGCGGGGTTAAGGCCCTTGGTCAGCCAGCCAGGCAGGCCTTCAAAGATTTCACGAAAACATGTGATCAAAGAATCTTATTCAGGTGTTGTTTATGTGATGGGCGGGAAATATACGACCTACCGAAAAATAGCGGAAGATGTGGTTACGAAAATAAAGGGCGAAAAGTTAATCGATACGCGTGATAAGTGGCCGTTATATGGCGGAGGGCGCGTTAAGTTGCTTCCAGAGGATATTGCACGGAAGTATGACATGCCTTTGGATGTTGTCGATCATTTGATAGCTACCTATGGAACGCGGTATAGAGATGTTTTAAAAATGGTCAGGGGAGATCCTTCGCTCAAGGGAAAAATATGTTCTTGTTCCCCTGTTATTCAGGCACAGGTTGTTTACGCGATTGAAAAGGAGATGGCGTTGACCGTGGAAGACATTGTTAATAGACGGTTGGGGTTAGTGTACCAGGACTGCCCCAGCCGGGAATGTGAACGAAGAATATCGGAAATTATTGATAAAAAAGGGGTTGCGGAAAATCTGATTTAAGGCGATGCATCCGTTTCGGACTTCGCCAGACCCAAAAAGGGTGACAAAAATCAGGTTGACAAAATAGGCGATAGTGCTATAGTGTTGCAGGCTGTTCGGTTGAAGCAGTCCTACCAGAATTATCCCACTTTTAATTTTAGGAACTTGATGGCAAAAGCGATTTTATTTTTAGAAGACGGCACCAGTTTTTTTGGTGAATCATTGTCTACTGTCGGAGAATCGGCTGGGGAAGCTGTTTTTAATACGGCGATGACAGGATATCAGGAAGTTTTAACAGACCCTTCCTATGCCGGACAGATTGTCTGTATGACATATCCTCTCATTGGAAATTATGGTGTTAATGACGAGGATGTTGAGTCCGACAAGGTCCATGTTAAAGGATTCGTTGTTAAAGAGTTCTGCCGTTTCCATTCCAATTATCGAGCAACTAAAAGTCTTATCGAATATCTCGACGAAAATAATATTATGGCTATTGAGGGCATTGATACCAGAGCCCTGACCCGGCATTTGCGTGTTAAGGGGGCAATGAAAGCCATTATATCAACGGAAGATTTTGATCCGGCCAGTCTGAAAAAGAAACTGGAAAAGGTTCCTTCTATGGAAGGTGCCGACTGGGTTAAAAATGTAACGACCAAAGAAAAGTATGTCTGGAAGGCAGAAAAAGGATCTCCTCTCTATAAAGTGGCGGCGGTCGATTGTGGTATCAAATTAAACATTCTACGCATTTTGGCACGCTTGGGTTGTGAGGTTCATGTTTTTCCTGCCTCCGCGACGGCTGAGGATATTGAAGCCATTAAGCCGGACGGTATCTTTATTTCCAATGGCCCTGGCGATCCGGCGGCCGCAAAATATATTCCCGAAACAGTTAAGAAGCTTGTTGGAAAGTATCCGATATTCGGTATTTGTTTAGGACACCAAATTTTAGGGCTAGCTTTGGGAGGATCAACCTACAAATTAAAATTTGGCCATCATGGGGCGAATCATCCGGTTAAAGATTTATTGGATAACCGTATAGGGATTACGTCACAAAATCATGGTTTTTGTGTTGATATGAAAAGTCTTGGCGAAGATGAAGTTGAAATGATTGATATCAATCTTAATGACCAGACGCTGGAAGGTTTGCGGCACAAAAAATATCCGATTCTGTCGTTTCAGCATCACCCTGAGGCCGCACCGGGGCCGCGTGACGCCCAATATTTATTTGATCACTTTATTAACCTTATGCAAGAACATAAAAAGACATAGTTATGCCACGTAGAGACGATATAAAAAAGATATTATTACTGGGATCTGGGCCGATTGTTATTGGTCAGGCGTGCGAGTTTGACTATTCCGGAACACAAGCCTGTAAGGCCTTAAAGGAAGAGGGCTATGAAATTGTTCTTGTGAACTCCAATCCGGCAACCATTATGACAGACCCGGAATTTGCGGACAGAACCTATGTAGAGCCATTGACACCGGAATATGTGGAAGCGATTATCGAAAAAGAACGTCCCGACGCTATTCTTCCGACGCTGGGAGGACAGACAGCCCTGAATCTTGCGATGAAGCTGTACGAAAATAAGGTTCTGGAAAAGTATGACGTAATCATGCTCGGGGCCAATTACGATGTTATTAAAAAGGCGGAAGACAGGGAATGTTTTAAGGAAGCCATTTTAAAAATCGGGTTGGATGTTCCCCAAAGCGCGTTTGCCCACAACATGGACGAGGCTAAAAAAGCGATAAAAGAAATCGGTTTTCCGGCCATTATCCGGCCGAGTTTTACACTTGGCGGAACAGGCGGCGGTTTCGCGCATAATATGGAAGAGTTTGAAGAGGTGGTCGCCCGCGGTATTGAAAGCAGTATGATCAATGAGGTTATCATTGAAGAATCTATTGTTGGATGGAAAGAGTATGAGCTTGAGGTTATGCGTGATCACAAGGACAACGTTGTGATTGTTTGTTCCATCGAAAATCTTGACCCGATGGGGGTGCATACGGGCGATAGCATCACCGTCGCTCCGGCGCAAACCTTAACCGACCGTGAATATCAGGATATGCGCGATGCAGCATTGGCCATTATTCGTGAAATTGGAGTCGAGACCGGCGGATCAAATATTCAATTCGCGGTTAATCCGGAAAACGGACGGATGATTGTTATTGAAATGAACCCGCGTGTTTCACGCAGTTCGGCTTTGGCCTCCAAGGCCACCGGTTTCCCCATTGCGAAATTTGCCGCCAAACTGGCGGTAGGTTATTCCCTCGACGAGATTCAAAATGATATCACTAAGGAAACGCCGGCGTCATTTGAACCGACGATCGATTACTGCGTTGTGAAGGCTCCGCGTTTTACATTTGAAAAGTTCCCCGAAGCTAAAGACATCCTTGGTGTTCAGATGAAATCCGTCGGAGAAACGATGGCCATTGGGCGGACATTTAAAGAGGCTTTGCAAAAAGCCCTGCGCGGATTAGAAATCGGACATATCGGTTTTGATAACAAGCTTGACTATAAAGGTATTCCTGATGAAAAAGTTGAATTGCGTCTGAGAGAACCTAACGCGTCCCGAATTTTTTATGTGAAGTACGCTTTACAAAAAGGGTGGGGAATGGAAAAGATTTTTGAGTTAAGCAAAATTGACCGCTGGTTTCTTTATCATATGCAACAAATTCTGGAGCTAGAAAATGCGCTTGTCACAGAAATTCAAAAAACCAAAACACTTTCCAAAGAAAGTCTGCTCAAAGCCAAGGAATACGGTTTCAGTGATCGCCAATTGTCAAAGTTTTTAAATACGGACGAGTTGTCGGTACGGCGGTTGCGAAAAGAAAAAGGAATTGCAGCGATTTATAAGCTTGTGGATACTTGCGCAGCGGAGTTTGAAGCGTACACGCCGTATTTCTATTCCACTTATGAACTGGAAGACGAGGCGGTTGTTCAGATTGAAAAATTAAGAAGGCAATCCGGAAAGAATAAAAAGAAAATTATGATTCTCGGCGGGGGACCGAACAGAATCGGTCAGGGAATTGAGTTTGACTATTGCTGTGTGCATGCCTCCTTTGCGATGCAGGAGCTGGGTTATGAGACCATTATGGTGAACTCTAACCCGGAAACGGTTTCAACAGATTATGATATTTCGGACCGTCTTTATTTTGAGCCGTTAACGTTTGAAGATGTTATGAACATTGTGGATGTTGAAAAACCGGATGGCGTAATCGTTCAGTTTGGTGGACAAACACCGTTAAATCTTGCGAGAAGTCTGCATGAGGCGGGGGTTCCTATTGTCGGAACGACCGTCGAATCAATTGAAACGGCAGAAGACCGTGAAAAGTTTTCCAACTTGATTAAAAAGCTGGGTCTGCTCCAGCCGGCCAACGGATCCGCAATCTCAGCTGACGAGGCTGTAGCTATTGCCGAAAAAATAGGCTATCCGGTTCTTGCCAGACCGTCCTTTGTTTTGGGCGGGCGGGCTATGAAAATTGTTTATGACAAAGAAACATTATTGTCCTTTATTGAAGAGGCCAAGGAGGTTTCTCAAGGACATCCGATTTTGATTGATCAGTTTATTGAAGATGCTGTGGAGATAGATGTCGATGCCCTGTCCGACGGAAATGAGGCCTTTGTAGCCGGTATTATGGAACACATTGAAAATGCCGGAATTCATTCCGGAGATTCGGCGTGTGTTTTACCAGCACAATCTGTACGGCCGGAAATTGTGGATGAAATTAAAAACGTGACGTGCAAGATCGCAAAGGCCCTTAAGGTAATTGGTTTATTAAATATTCAATTTGCGATAAAAAATGATAAAATATATATTCTAGAGGTTAATCCAAGGGCGTCCAGAACTTCACCTTTTGTCAGTAAAGCAACCGGGATTCCGCTGGCCAAAACGGCTGCCAAAATTATGGTCGGGAAAAAGCTTCCGGAATTCGGATTAAGTTACGAATGGCTGCAAAAGTTAAAGCATGTATCTGTTAAGGAATCTGTTTTGCCGTTTTCAAAGTTTTCCGGGGTTGATATTGTTCTCGGTCCGGAGATGAAATCCACCGGTGAGGTTATGGGGATTTCTTCGGATTTTGGCGAGGCATTTCAAAAGGCACAGATCAGTGCGGGATCTTCTCTTCCTAATAAAGGAACCGTGTTTTTAAGTGTCCGTGATGAAGACAAGCGCGCCAGTGTTTTTATTGCCAAGCGGTTGGAAAATATGGGATTTTCTATATTGTCAACGAGAGGGACGGCCAAGGTGCTAAAGAAGAGCGGTCTTGACGTGGAAGAAGTCGGGCGTATTGAGGAAGCCAAAAATAAACCGCTTAACGTTCTGAATCTTATCAAAGAAAACAAAATCGCTTTAATTATTAACACGCCGTCAGGAGAAAGCAGCCAATATGATATGCGCTCCATTCGCGCGGCTTCGATTTTACATAATGTGCCTTGTATTACGACAATCCGCGGTGCCAGAGCGGCTATTTACGGTATGGAAAACGCCAGCGGAATTCATGTTAAACCGTTACAAGACTACTACCAAACGGAAGGAAATGTATCGTGTGCGGTATAATCGGAGTTACACATCATAAGGATGCGGCACAAATAGCCTATTCCGGTCTGTATGCGCTTCAGCATCGGGGAGAGGAATCCGCCGGGATTGCTTCTTACGATAACAAGGACATTCATCTTGTCAAATCTCCCGGGCTGGTAGCCGACGCGTTTGACGACAGGGCTTTAAAAGAGTTAAAAGGTTCAACCGCCATCGGACATTGCCGCTATTCTACGACAGGGTCAAGTAACTACAAAAATATCCAACCGTTTTTAGTAACTCATCGTGGTAAACATATTGCCATCGCGCATAATGGCAATCTAACCAACACAGAGGCTCTCTATAAAAAACTGGAAGACGAAGGGGCTATCTTCCAAACATCCATGGACTCAGAAGTTATTATTCATCTTCTGGCCAGGGCGAAAAACGGGAGCGTCGAAAAGTGGTTTCTTGACGTTCTCTCCCAGTTGGAGGGCGCGTTTTCTTTGGTTTTTCTTTATGAAAATATGATTATTGGGGCGCGTGATCCGAATGGATTTCGTCCGCTTTGTTTGGGAAAGATTGATGGCAGCTATATTCTGGCCAGTGAAAGCTGTGCGCTGGACTTAATCGGTGCCGAATTCATTAGAGAGCTGGAATGTGGGGAAGTTGTTTTCATTTCGGGAACGGAAATCACATCAAAATTTTTACCAAAAACTAAAGAGACCAAGCATTCTCACTGCGTTTTTGAAAACATTTATTTTGCCCGTCCGGACAGTGATATCTTTAATGACAATGTCTATCAGGTCCGTAAGCGTTTGGGGGCCCAATTGGCCAAGGAGGCACCGGTTGATGCCGACTTTGTTATGGCTATTCCGGATTCCGGCAATTACGCGGCTATTGGTTACGCGGAAGAATTGGGCGTTCCTTTTGAAGTGGGCATTATCCGTAATCACTATATCGGACGAACATTTATTCAACCGACTCAGTTTTTAAGGGATTTAAGGGTAAAAATAAAATTAAATCCGATCCGTGATGTTCTTAAAGGGAAAAAAATTATTGTCGTGGAAGATTCCATTGTGAGGGGAACAACATCACGTAGCCGTGTGGAAAGTTTGCGCAAGGCCGGTGCCAAGGAAATTCATATGCGGATTAGTTGCCCGCCGATAAAATCACCCTGTTTTTATGGGATCGACTTTCCCGACGAAAAAGAACTCATCGCGTCGAATAAAGAGGTGGATGAGATTGCCAAATTTATTAAGGTTGATTCCTTAAAGTACTTAAGCTTAGAAGGTATGCTTTCTGTTATGAAAGAGTCTGAAGGGTTTTGTCATGCGTGCTTTACCGGAAAATATCCGGTTAAGCCTCCACGCAACAAAAGTAAGTATTTGTTGGAAGGGACGAAATAATTTATGGGAAAGTTCATTTTTATTACAGGCGGAGTTGTTTCCAGTTTGGGTAAAGGGATTGCGGCCGCGTCCATCGGAAAGCTGCTTGAGGCCCGCGGACTTAAAACAACGATTATCAAATGCGATCCCTATCTGAACGTGGATCCGGGAACCATGAATCCGTTTCAGCACGGTGAGGTATATGTTACTGATGATGGTGCGGAAACTGACCTGGACCTTGGTCATTACGAACGCTTTACAAAAGCCTATATCACCAAAGACAGCAACATTACAACAGGAAAAATTTATTATTCTGTTATTACAAAAGAACGCCGCGGCGACTATTTAGGAAAAACCGTTCAAATCATTCCTCATATTACAGACGAAATTAAAAAAAGTATTATCAAAGCTTCCAAGGCAAAAGATGTTGATGTTACGATTGTTGAAATTGGCGGAACCGTCGGAGACATTGAAAGCCTTCCGTTTTTAGAAGCTATACGCCAACTCCGTTGGGAGCTGGGTGTTAACTACGCGTTAAACATTCACGTTACGTTACTTCCTTATATTCGATCAGCCGGAGAACAGAAGACAAAGCCGACACAACACAGCGTTGGACGCCTGCGCGAAATTGGTCTGACGGCGGATATCCTGTTGTGCCGGACAGAACGCCGAATTACCAAAGAACAGCGTGATAAAATTGCCTTATTCTGTAACGTTGACAAAGAATCTGTGGTGGAGGCGTCGGACGTTAAACACATTTATGAAGTTCCGATTGCCCTGAAAAAAGAGGGACTCGATGATCTTATTCTGAAAAAACTTAATATTAAGAGAGATGACAAGGACTTGAAAGATTGGCGGAACCTTGTCCTAAAAAGGCTTAAGAGTCCGCAAAAGGACATTAAGATTGCCGTCGTCGGAAAATATATTGCTTTACCGGATGCGTATAAGTCTATTTATGAAGCTCTTGTTCATGGAGGCATTGCCAACAACGCCCGTGTTGATATTGTGAAAGTGGATTCTCAGGATTTTGAAAAGCGTTCTCTGGCTTCAAAATTGAAGGATGTCAGCGGTATTCTTATTCCGGGAGGTTTTGGTGATCGTGGTATTGAGGGAAAAATTAAGGCCGTAAAATATGCCCGGGAAAATAACATACCGTTTTTCGGTATTTGTCTCGGGATGCAGGTTGCTACTATTGAATTTGCCAGAAATGTCGTCGGTTTAAAGGGAGCCAACTCTACAGAGTTTGATGTCGACACAAAAAATCCGGTCATTTCTTTATTAGAGGAGCAAAAAGAAGTTCATGATATGGGCGCGTCCATGCGTCTGGGATCTTATCCATGTAAACTTTCCGAAAAGACATTAAGTTACAAGGCGTATAAAAAGGAGAGTATTGCGGAACGTCATCGTCATCGCTATGAGTTCAATAATATCTACAAAGAGAGTTTTATTGAGAAGGGTATGACCTTTTCCGGCGTTAACCCTGAAAAAAATCTTGTCGAAATTATTGAATTAAAGAAACACCCCTGGTTTGTCGCCTGTCAATTTCATCCGGAATTTAAATCTAAGCCGGACAAATCTCATCCTTTATTTAAAAATTTTATAGCAGCTGCTTTAGAATATAAAAATAAAAAGGATAAGTGATATTACGCGCGGGTGGCGAAATTGGTAGACGCGCATGCTTGAGGGGCATGTGACCCTGGTCATGGAGGTTCAAGTCCTCTCCCGCGCATAAAATCCGGTATGTATTCCAATATCAAACTTTTTGGTGCCATTCTTAAACAGTCCTGGGTATTCTGTCAGAAAAATGGTTTGTCTCTGGCGGGGATACCATTTTTTTATTATCTTTTTAACTATTTTGTTATTAAAGGATATTGGAACAACGATGTCCTGCAGTTTAGGATTGTCAGCATGAGGCCTGCCGGGCTTTATCTGTTTCTTGATGCGGTGGTGATGTCCTTTATGGTCGCGGCGACCGTAGGGTACCTAACGGCGTTAGTAAAGAAAGTCGTTTTTATCGAAAGTAAGGGGAGCTCCGTCGTTACGGGCGGATTCGTCGATACGCTTTTTGTGACAGTTTTGTATGTTTTAAAAACTGTAATGTGGTCGGTATTATTGATTATTCCGGGACTTATTTATGCCGCTGTCCATGCCTTTGGTATGATGTCATGTGCGGTTGACGGATATCAGCGGCAAGACGCTCTTTCATACAGTAAGAAGTTGATTAAACCGAATATACACACGTTTCTTGATATGACTCTTTTCCTTGGGATTTTGGTCTGGATAGGAGTATTCTCTTTTATAAAAACATTAGATGTTATGATGTACAGCGTACACTCCTTGGGGTACATGTGGTTAGCCAAAGGTTTTGATATGATGGGAGTGGCGGTTGTTTTAGGGGCCAGTGTTTTTGTCACGGTGTTTTATTATTATCTATATTTGCAATTTAAGAGCCGTACTAATAATATAAATAAAGAATGATAGGAGTTTTTTCATGTCACGAAGCTTAAAAGTTAGCGCCAGTATTCTGTCTTCGAATTTTACCAAATTGGGAGATGAAATTAAAAAGTGCGAGGATGCCGGTGTAGATATGATTCACGTGGATGTTATGGATGGTCATTTTGTCCCGAATATCACAATTGGGCAGGTGATTGTTGAGGCTATTCGTCCAATCACGAAATTACCGATTGATACCCACCTTATGATTGAAAATCCCTGGAATTATATTGACGATTTTTGCAAAGTCGGGTCTGATATCGTGGCTGTTCACGCAGAGTGTTATGGGGAACGTCGGGCAGCTTGCCGGGAGGTTAATCAGTATCCTAAAGAGGTTGACAATATTGATGCCGACAAGGCGAAAAAGGACATCGCCAGAATTCAGGGACATGGCAAAAAGGCATTTATGGTTTTAAATCCGGGAACGCCGGTTTGCCTGGATGATGTTCTAGATGATCTGGACGGCATTCTGATCATGTCGGTCAACCCTGGTTTTTCCAAGCAAAAATTTATATTGGACGTTTTGGAAAAAATTAAGGAGCTTCGCCCGAAATTTAAAGGGGCAATCTCCATCGATGGGGGAGTAAATGCACAAACGGCCCCTCTGGCCGTCGAGGCGGGGGTGGATATTCTGGCAACGGCAAGCTACTTTTTCGGTTCTACAGATCAGAAGCAAGTTGTCACAAGTCTGAAGGCTTTGGGGACCTCCTAATATATGGTATTATTAAAAGAGGGTGGATTGACTGACAGGAGGTATTTATTTGAAAAATCATAAAGGTCAAACGGCTATAGAATATCTTTTGCTTTTGGGTGTTATTGTCGCGATTGTTCTTCTTGCTATGCCGAGACTGCTCCCCAGAACGGAAGGGGCCGCTAACGTTTACTTTAACAGGGCGGCTAACGCAATTTTAGGAAAGCCTAATCCGTGCGGTGATGGTATCTGTGACCCGAATTTTGAAAATAATGAGAAGTGCTGCGTGGACTGCGCGCCGATTTGCAGTTAAGATTGACGCTGATCCCGGACGTAATTGCTGTTTTCAAAACTCTTGGCATACTTTTTAAGTTCCGCTCCAATTTCCGCCACCTGAGCAACGTGGGTGATTTTACTGTTGGCGTTACTCACAATCCCGATGGAAACCGATAAAAGACCGAATTTCTGTTCGTTCCCCTGACGGTCCTTTCCGACAATAAATCCTTTTTTGTTATCTTCGTCGTTATAAAATGACGGAACCTTGGTATCAAATTCTTCCACGATTTTTTTACAGATGGCGTCGATTTTATTGTCGTCAGCAATGAAAACAAAGTCATCTCCTCCGATGTGCCCTATGAAGGAATCTGATCCGCCGACTTCGCGGACATGAAGAATGAGAAGACGAGCAAGCTCACGGATAACGGCGTCACCCTTTTGAAAACCGTATTTATCATTGTAGACTTTAAATTTGTCGAGATCCGCATAGCCGACGGCGAAAGGACCACCTTTATCAATACGGACTTGAAGTTCGTCCATAATAGACGTGTTTCCGGGAAGATGTGTTAATGCATTAGCATCCAGACTGCTCTCGGTGCGGCGTAAAATCATTTTGATTCTGGCCAAAAGTTCATCCGGGGCGAAGGGTTTAACCATGTAGTCATCTACGCCAGCCTCAATACCGCCGATTCTGTCTTTAACTTCCCCTTTACCTGTCAGCATAATGACAGGAATATGCTGCAGAAGAACGTCGCTTTTTATTTTTTTACAAAAGTCACGTCCGTTCATAACGGGCATCATATTGTCGCAAATAATCAGATCAGGCATTTTTTGATGGATGGCTTCTAGTCCCTGTTTTCCATCGGCGGCCTGAAAAACCTCGTAGTGTTCGGAAAGAGTCAGGTCAAGAACATCCAGAATATCCGGGTCGTCATCAATCGTTAAAATTTTTGGTTTTTTCATATATCCTCTTTCTTAATCGTGTTTTAATCAGTAAAATTACTGTTCTGTTTTAACAGGAATGGTAAAGTGGAACGATGTGCCTTCGCCAACCTTGCTTGTCACCCACATTGATCCGCCGTGGGCCTCTACAATTTTCTTAGCCAGAGGGAGTCCGAGCCCTGTTCCCTTAACATTTTCGTTGATTTCATTTTCTACACGGTAGAATTCATCAAACAGTTTTGTAATCGCATCTTTCGGAATACCTATTCCTGTATCTGTTACTTCCGCTTTAACCATATTATTGTCTTGTAAAATAACCTTAACACTTATTGTACCATTTTCCGGGGTAAATTTAATAGCGTTTCCGATTAAATTTATAAAGATCCGTTCCGCCTGCTGTTTGTCTAAGAACATATCTGGAATCTTCGGATCGACGTCCATCCTCCAGTTGATGGATTTTTCTTTTATCTGGGGAGTTAAAAGATCGTGAACGTTATCAATCATTTCGGACAAGCGGCATTTTTCCATGGTCATTTCGACTTTTCCAGATTCAATACGGGAAATGTCCAGAAGATCGTTTATGAGTTTGACCAGATTATCGGAGTGGATATTGATTTTTTCTAAACGTTGTTTAACGGCATCGGGTACATTGCCAAGCTTTCCGGCGATTAAAATAGAAGCGTAACCTTTAATAGAAGTTAGCGGTGTTCTCAGCTCGTGGGAAACGGCGGAAATAAATTCCGATTTGGTTTTGCTGATTTGTTTTACTTCTGTCAGCGCTGATTCCAGCTGGCGGGTGCGCTCCTGTACTTTTAGTTCCAACAACTGGCTGGAGCTGTAAACCTGATCAAAAAGTCGCGCGTTTTCCAGAGCCTGTCCGATTTGGTTCGCCAAAATGGAAATAAATTCTTCGTCGCCATCGCTGAGCGCAATATTGGATTTGTTTCCAACAAAGACGGCGCCGATCATTCCGCTCTGAGCCAGGACGGGGGAAAGAACGAAGTGCTCTATTTGAAAAATTTGAAGAATTTTTTCTTTGATAGAAAAAGGAGACCTTGGCGAAGAAAATGTGTTGCCGTCTTTTAACGCGTTTAAAAGATCCGTCTCCTTTTCCAGCCGTCCTGTGATATAAAATATTTCTTCTTCGGAAAGACCGGAGGCGATACGGACATTACAATTTTTCTTGTCGTCTAAAATAAAGATAAGACCTTTTTCAAAACCAAGATCAGTTGTTAGGGCCTGTTTTAATCGGTGGAAAATTTCGTTTTCATCAAGGGTTGTACTGATAAGACGTGATGTTTTTTGCAATGTATCGAGGGCGCTTAAACGCTTGTCCAGGAATTCCTGGGCCCGGTTGATCTCAACATCCGTTTTCACGATCATTTTGGCCTGGTCGTCCAGATAATTGAACGCCTTTTTCATCTTCGTTAGAAGGCCTTTAAATTTTTTAACCTCGTTTGTTTTTTTGAATAAAAGAAAAGCTAAGGCGGCGATGGCGGCTATCAGGATTAGAATAATAATACTTGTCGGCATAGTTTTAACCTATGGCTAAAATAACAATGCTTTCGTTTTGTAAAGTGCTCTTTTTTAAGGTGTCGGTTTCTTCTAGGGGGCAAATTTCTCCGCTGGAATACATACCGAAAATAGCGGTATCCGGTCCGAAAATTTCTTCAACCTTCTGAATTTCTTCAAAAGCCGAACGGCCCTGAAGCTTTAGCCTGGCCATGGAATTAATTACAATGACGACTCGGGCCTTTGTTTTCAAACCGAGATTCTTCAAGGCCTCCTCGGAGGCCTCCAGCGCCGCGATTTTACACGACTCCTTGTTGCCAAGCATAATATGAATCTCAGATCCCTGCGGAACGTCTCCTTGACTTACAATACTCCCATCGTCCAGAATGTCAAGCGTGTTACGGACAAGAAACTCCTTTCCCTGCTTGACGTTAATACCCAGAGGATAAAGAAGAGACATTTGTCCGAATTGTGAGTTTTTAAAAGATCTGGCATCATCACCGAAGTACTCTTCAAAGATGTGAGAGGCTGGTTTGTTGTCGATGGCTTGTATAATATTTCCGCTGGCTTGTGTGATTGTGCGGGGTTTTCCAACGGGACGCCAGCCATGTCGTGTTCCGATACCGATGGAAATATCACCACCTAATAAAATACCAACCGCTGAGTGGTCAAACGCCTTATTCTGACACATTTGAAATGTTTGAAGAAAACGGAAGTCATCGCTGCAAGAGGCGCCCACAATAGGAAAGGTTTCGCCCAAACCGTCCTGGATACCCTTGATAAATGGGGTTTTGTTTTGCAATTGGCCATCGACAAAAGAGAGAAATACATATCGTAGAGATGTGCTGAAGCTTTCGAGAGCGCTTTGGGCGAGAGATTTTCCGGCTTCGAAAGAGTCTCGTGTGTTAACGCGGTCTACATGAGACAGACTAAAAGATATTCTATCGGAATTAACAGTTAGGATTCCAATGCCTCGTGTTTCGCAGGAATTTTTTAAAATAATGCCGGTGGTAGAAGATCCTATTAATGGGGCATTATTAAGAATACGGCGGACAACGGGAAGGATAGTTCCAGCCTTGTAATGAATAGAAAAAAAGATAATGGCAAAATCAATGCGATCCCTTTCCAGTTTTGTTTTGGCTTCGAAGGCGGCGTTTTTTGCCGCAATCTCGGGATCAGGATCATTACTAAAGCCAATGCCTATATTCATAATTATTTTTAGTATTAATATTCTTATTATAT
>JAGQKQ010000189.1 GCA_020430005.1 Candidatus Omnitrophota bacterium | reverse complement strand
TTTAAAGATTTTTTCCGGTAATGCGGCTCAACAACCCAGGTCGATGCTACAGCCACACGCCAGCTACACCCATCTAATTCATATCTCATAGGAATATTAGCGAAACTACCAACAACTTTTCCTACTTCGCTTTCCAGCACCCATCCAATAGGCCACTTAGTGTCATAATATGGATTCTTTTGCCAGAGATCACACCAACTCTTTCGGAGCATAGGTTGCATATGATACTGCTTTTTCAAAGCCTCAATGGCATCATAATCATCAAATTGGGTCTCACGAATAAAGACCTTATCTTCATTTTTTTTCATATAACTCTGCTGAACTCTTCAATTTGTCTTCATAAAAACAAACAAACCCAAAAAAGCTCCAAAATGGAATGGCGAAATAAGGCATTTCTAGAATAATCATAAAAAATGCGCTTATTAGCCAAGAAACAATAATACTAACAAGAAAAATTCCTTTAAAAGATTCCTTATTCAAAAAATTCCTGGTTATATTTCCAATTCTTATAAAAAGACACAAAAAAAGCACAAAGGCAACAATACCTGCTCTATAAATACCCTCCAGAAAAGAATTATGTGAAGCGATCCATCCATCTCTTGTCCATTCCCCCCAAGCATTTGCTGTAATCTCCAGACGTTGAGATCTAAAAGGTTTGCCAAAAGGCAACCCAAGGATCGCCTTTTCCCTTATCAATTCCTCCAGCATGTCACGAAAAATATTATAGCGAAACGTGATAGTTCCTCCTTTATAAATTCCACTAATTGAGCTCTCAGTTAGCTCTGTAAACTGAATATTCTCTCGCTTTAGTTTATACGCCAAGGACTCCCACTGTTCATCATCACTAAAATCCTGTCCTAAAGAATTCTTGAGATTTTTCAAATCTTTCATTAAAATTAATAATTCCTCATCACTTTCTTCAGTGAGCTTATCTTGCATCTGTCGCATAGCTCTCTGCAAAGTTCTTTCCTTAAACTTAAGCTTTTCTTCTTTTATTTTAGCTATTCTTTGCTGCTCCACTAATTCCAGATCCTCAACACTTTTTCTATAATCTCTAAAACTAAAAAAAGGATTACTTTCTCGAATTTTAATCATATCGATATACGCTTGAACTGTAATATCATTTTGTTCAGAAAGACCCTCTTTCGGATCATTCTTTAGGCTGTCAGAAAAAGTATACGGATTGTAAACCTTAACATCCAACGCTCTCGGCTTATATTTTGATCTTCTAGACTCAATAAAGTCTTCATTTACTCTTATAACTTCTAAGATATTCTTAAAAGAAAAGATTACCTTCTTTAACTTTGCCGGAGTGAAAAAATAGAACAACCCAATACCAACTATAACAGCAATTACCATAATAAAATTGCGCCAGCGATTTTTTGCAAAAACTATATATCCTAAAGATCCCATAAAAAATATAACAGCTACCATCGTTGCCAAAATAATGGTCCTTGCACCAAAAAAGAATTCCTTAAATGGAGCCACTATTAACATCAAAATCAATGCTATAATTCTAACCCTTCTGTTCTTAAGAGACCCCGCCGCCATAAACCCAAGAACAATATATGAATATTTGTAAAAAGCCAATTCAATAAAAAAACAGGCCAGAAATGAAAAAATGAATACGCTTATTTTAATCCATTCTGAAAAAGAAAAGACACTTCTGGCACTAGAATATGTGACTATAGCAAAAATAGGATAGATAAACATTGCGGCATGACGACAAGCTAAGGGGCCGTATTGATAATAGCCGCTTATTAACTTCACACTTACAAAAAGAAAATAAAAAAATAAAAAAATGAGCATTTTCTTCGAATATCTCTTCTGTGGAGAAAAAGCCCATTTAAAACCAACCAGAACCAAACATACTAATAAAAGAATTTCTCCAACAAAAAGGGGAAAAGTTAAAAAAGGCACATTAATATGAATCTCTGCAAAGGTTGGCCGTGTAATAGAATACAAAAAGGAAACTATTCCAATCAAACCCAATATGATCCAATCAATCACTTTAATGTTTATACTTTTACGCATACTATTATGATTATTTGTAATAAAGCTTCTGATTAATTCGGTTAGGAAAATAACATTTAACCAATTTCCGAAGAAAGCGCCCATTCAAGAATAAAGCCGGATCTGTAAAAAGCACACAGAGCATATACTTAATGCTTAAGAACTTATTTGTCTTAAGTAACTGAGGGATGTAATATAGTTTTATCTTTTTTTTCCATACAGATAATTTTTTTACATCTCTTGACTTTTTCATGACACCATCAAAATACTGGTCAAATAAATAAAAAATTCTTTCTCCCGCCTCAAAGGATCTTTGAGGACGGAATTCCAACATCAAAACCAAATCATCAAAAGTTTTAATTTCAGGAAGAAAGGCCTTAATCTTTCGCGAAGTTATCTTACAACGATATTCTAATAATTGATTATCTTTTAATCCCCGAGATTCTGAAGACTCCAAAATTCGGTACTTTAATAAGGGTTGTCTTATATTAGCAAACTGGTAGTCTTTCACAAGCAATTTTGACCAAAGATCATAATCCTGTGGATAATTATATTTTGCCTCTTCTGTATAAAATCCTACATCCGCCAAGACTTTTTTACGAGCCAGAATGACTGGATGCGGCATACACCAACTGGTTAAATCCCCGGAAGCCACTAAGGCACATCGAATATCTACCGGGTCCGTAAGCGTATGGTAAGTTCGCAACTCTCTTCCCTCATCGTTAATATAGATCCAGGAACTTCCAACTACTGCAATTTCCGGATGTTCTTCAAGAAAATCATACTGGAGCTGTAACCGTTCTGGAACACAGACATCATCCGCATCCATTCGGGCAATATAGTTTCCACTGCTTTCTTGAAGGCCAATATTCAAAGCTTTTGTCTGCCCGACGTTTTCATTATTTTTAATAAGAATAATACGCTTATCCCCGTAAGACTCGATTATTTCCACGGTTCTATCACTGCTACAATTATCAACGATAATAAATTCAAACTCAGTAAATGTTTGAATAAGGATGCTGTCGATAGCTGCTCGGACATAACGTGCAGCATTGTACACCGTCATAACGACACTGATTTTTGGACAATTATTATTCATACTGCCTTTTGATTTCCTGCAAAGATTCATGTAAAGTCAGCAACTTTGTTTTAAATCTTAATAAAAATTTATCTGTATTCAAACGAATTCTATGTGGATATTGGACTTCATGGTTCTTATCTTCATTTATTGGCTCCACTAAACTTTCATTCCAACCCAACTCTTGACAAATTTCCTTTATCCACTGATAACGATTACAAAACGTCTTTCCCGAAACATGAAACACACCATTTTCTTCCGATTTTGCCATTTCAACAAGGGCCCGTGCCAAATTATCCGCCTGCGTTGGAGTTCCCCACCGAAATGTCGGCACTTGGATCTTCTTATGATTCCGAAGAGCAAAATAAGCACTCATCATCGCATTTGGCGTGGTTGTTTCGGGCTGCCATCCAAACACAAACATCGTCCGCGCGATAATATAATCGCTTAGGTTTTCCCGTATCCACAATTCACTATCAGCTTTGCCTTTTCCATAGACATTGAGAGGATTGAGTGGATCATCTTCAAAATATTCTTCTTTAGCTCCATCAAAAACACATTCTGTCGAAATAAACACAAAACGAATGTTCTTAGAAAGACACTCCTGACCAATCACCTTAGTCGCCTCAAAGTGAAACTTTCGGGCCTCATCGGAGTTTTTCTCACAAACCCTCGCTCCACCGGAAAAGTTAGCACAGTGGATAATATGTGTCGGTCGATATTCATCAATAGTCCGTTTAATACTATCCGGCTCCAGCAAATTAAGACGAAGTAGACCTTCCGGACAATCTTTCCCGGAAAATGTTCCTTTAAACGGAATATCCCCGAGAGCATTTATAACGGCCTTGCCAATTAAACCTCTTGAGCCAATAACAAGAAATCTGTAAGAATCTTCCTGCATTAGTGTGCCAATCCTTCTTCCTTAGCAGTAACCTTTTTCAAATTCTCTATATACTGCTCTGTATTTTCCGGAAAGTCTAAATAGCGTTTCAAAAATTCTCTGCCGGACTCTTGGGGTTTTCTAACACTTTTATTAGCAAAAATATCTTCAATCATTTGATATAATTCTTCACTATTTT
>JAGQKQ010000188.1 GCA_020430005.1 Candidatus Omnitrophota bacterium | reverse complement strand
CTTTGCCCTATACCCCTCTTTATTATTTTTTATTAGAAAAAACGAGTCCGACCAGGGATTTAATTTTTATTAAGCAGGACCCTTTAAGAGAAGCCTTTAACCTTGAACACATCACAAAAAAAAATGTCCGCTATATCCTTTTGTCCAACCGCGCTCTACGCCCCATGGAAAGCCGCCTTGGCATCTTCGGCCAAACCTACGGAATGGAAATAAACAATTATTTGGAAGAGAATTTTGAACCCGTTGCCACCTTCGGCCCTTTTGAGAGCCTCGCCGGCTGGACAGACAATCATGCGGTGAAAATTTATCGCAAAATAAATTAGGGACGTACACCTTTTCCCCCTTTTTTTTAGCAGCTGATTTTTAGAAAAAACTAAATATTAGTAACTAAAATGGGGGAAAAGGTGTACGTCCCTAATAAAAATCAGTAATAGACTGAATAATATGATCCTGTTCTTCGGGGAGAAGAAACGGATGCATAGGCAGGGACATGATTTCCTGGCAAACGGTTTCTGTTTCCGGACAGCTTCCTTCTGTTAATCCCAGAAATTCAAAGGCCTTTTGCCGATATATCGGAATAGGATAATGGACCGCCGTTGGGATTTGTCTGGAACGCAAATGATCAATAAGGCCCTGACGGTTTTTGACGCGGATTGAGTATTGCGCGTAAGCCGAAATATTGTGGTCTAACACAACAGGACACACAATGTCTTGCAGTGGTTTAAGACCTTGATCATAATAGGCCGCCGCTTGTTTTCTTGCCTTCAACTCTCGCGGAAAATATTTGAATTTCTCCACTAGCACAGCTGCCTGTAACGTATCCAGACGGGCATTTAAACCGATATGATTGTGGCTGTACCGCTGATTTCCCTGCCCATGAACACGGATAGATTTAAAAAATTCTGCCTGTTGATCATCATCTGTAAAAACCATTCCGCCATCGCCATAACAACCAAACGGTTTGGCAGGAAAAAATGATGTGCATCCGACCTGGCCCAAAGAACACGCCATACGATCTTTATACTGAGCGCCGAATGATTGTGCCGCGTCTTCAATAACGAAAAGATTATGCTTCTGCGCGATCGCCATGATCACTTCGTAATCGGCACACTGGCCGAACATATCAACCGCGATAATACCCTTCGTTTTTGGCGTAATAGCGGCTTCAATCTTATTCGAATCAATATTGTACGTCGTGGCATCAATATCCACAAAGACGGGTTTGGCATTCAAATAGGCAATGGCTTCACTGGTGGCAATAAAGGTAAACGGTGTTGTAATAATCTCATCCTCAGACTTCACGCCATACGCCAAAAGCGCCATGAACAAGGCGTCAGTTCCCGAAGAGCATCCGATGGCATGTTTTACACCGATATACTCCGCCAGCTGTTGTTCCAATTCCTGAACCTTTGGCCCCTGAATAAATTGAGAACTCTGCAGGACTTCCTGGATCTGACGGTCAATACCATCTTTATATTTTAAATACTGACGTTTTAAATCTGTAAATTGGATATCCATGATGGGCTGCTCGCGACTGGTTGCGTGAATACTATTTCTCTTTCAGTTCTAACTTTTTTACTTTCAGGAGGGTTTCTTCGATAAGACGACGATTGGCCGAAATAAGATCGGCCACAACGCCAATAATCAGGACCTGAAAACCAATGATTAACAGAACAGCGGCAAGAATAAGAGACTGGATTTTTCCGTCGCCTTGCCCCATTAGCCAGAAATACAAAAACCGGCAGCCAATCAAAAATCCCAGACCGGAAAGAAGCACGCCCAGGTTGGTAAAAAGCCTGAACGGATTAAACATGGCATAAACCCGTACCATCGTAATAATGGAACGTTTGATATATTCCGGAATGCTTTTGAAAAGACGGGATTTTCGTCCGACCTTGTTAGTTGAAATCGTAATGTTATGAATCGCCAGGTTTTTATTTTCCGCCTGGATAA
Organism: Candidatus Omnitrophota bacterium; assembly: GCA_020430005.1. Lineage (GTDB taxonomy): Bacteria > Omnitrophota > Gorgyraeia > Zapsychrales > Zapsychraceae > JAGQKQ01. The sequence continues at coordinate 2,228 of JAGQKQ010000188.1, read as the reverse complement.
TACTTTCCAAGGTATAAGTATAATCCGATATGATATTCAGCCGTAAAGCGGCCTCACGATTATACGCGCGAAAACCTGTTGTCGCATCTTCAATATTGGAACCGGCCAGTTGACGGACAACCCATGTCCCTAACCGTTGCAGACGTTTTTTCAGCCAGGAAAATTGTTTAACATTTTCAATATCACGGTTCCCGATAACAATATCCGCTCTTCCCTCCACGATCGGCTTTACCAGACGTGGAATATCTTTTCCTTTGTATTGATTATCCGCATCCGTATTGACAATAATATCCGCGCCGGCTTTTAACGCCGCGTCTAGTCCGGCTCCGAACGCTCTGGCAAGACCTTTCCGTTTTGTAAAACGGACAATATGATGAACACCGCATTCTCTGGCGACATCCGAAGTGCTGTCCGTACTGCCGTCATCGATCACAAGGATTTCAATCTTGTCAACGCCATCAATTTCTGTCGGAAGATCACTAAGCGTTTTCGGTAAACTTTTCGCTTCGTTTAAACAAGGGATTTGGATGATTAATTTCATGTTCTCATTTCATTTTGTCATACCTGCGAAAGCAGGTATCCAGTTCAATAAAAACAGACTTTTACAATCTATACTTATAGATCCCCGCCTTCGCGGGGATGACATTAAATATACTGTCATTCTATCGACCCAAACGCCTTTAAACAAGGCAAAAGTCAACCTTTTAAGACCTTTTTATCGGCACGCCTTTTTAACGGCTCTCGGGATATATTCAATAATATCAGAGGCAATCATAGCCATTCTGGTCTTATCCCTGGCGACCAGATCTCCGGCTACCCCATGCAGATAAGCCCCGTATTTGACGGCATCAAATGGTAATAAGCCCTGCGCCAAAAAGGCGGTAATCATTCCGGTTAATACATCCCCGCTGCCGGCTGTAGCCATCCCGGCATTACCGGTTTTATTGATATAGACTCGTCCGTCATTCGAAGCAACTAATGTTGCCGGGCCTTTCAATAACAAAATACACTGATATTTTTTGGCAAATTCCACAGCAATCTGACGGCGCTTTTTTTCAACGAAAGATTTCGTAGTTCCCGCCAAACGCGCCATTTCTCCGGGATGCGGAGTGAGGATCTTTGGTGTCTTTGTCTTTAAAAGGATCTGCGGTGACGCGGCTATCGCATTTAATCCGTCCGCATCAATCACTAAAGGTATTTTCGACTGACTAATAATATTCTTGATTAATTGTTGGGTGCTTTTGTTCCTGGATAACCCTGGGCCGAGTGCCAAAGCATCGTATTGCTCAGATAAAGTCTGAATTGTTTTTGCAGCTGCTGCCGATAATGTCTGTTCCCGCGTTTCCGGTAAAGAAACCGTCATAACAACATTGGATACCTTTTTTTGCATCACGGCATTCAAACTTTTCGGAATACCGATGCTGGTTAATCCCGCCCCGGAACGCATCGCCGCTAACGCGGTTAACGCCCCGGCCCCCAACATCTGGCGTGAGCCGGCAAGAATAAGCGCGTGGCCGAACGCATTTTTATAAACGTTTCTTTTATTCCGCAATAATGGCGCTGGCAACCGCATAATTTTTTGTGTGAGATATGGAAATTTGAATATTATGTCTGAAATTATCTTTCAAAATTGTGCAGACAGGTTTTCCGTGGGGATCTTTGGTAATTTGAATGTCTTTCCATCCCAGAGCCGGATCGCTGCTAATCGCTTTAAAAACAGCTTCTTTCGCCGCAAACCGGGCCGCATAATGCTGGGCCGGAAATTTATGTTTTTGAGCGTATTGAATTTCTTCCGGACAGAAAACATGATTCAGAAAATGATCTCCCCAACGTTCAATCGCCTTTTCAATACGTTCCACTTCAATAATGTCAACACCATGCCCCAATATCATCGTTTTCCGCCGATAACTTTCAACATATCCTTGACCGCCTTTTCCAGACCATAAAACACCGCATAAGATATAATCGAATGGCCAATATTTAACTCTCCCATTCCTTTAATATTCGCAATTCTCACCGTATTATGATATTTCAAACCGTGTCCCGCATGCACCGTTAACCCGCATTTCTGGGCATAGATGGCCATATCCTTGATTTTATGAAATTCCTTTTCCGTACGTAAACGGGTCGTGGCCCGGTCATACGCTCCGGTGTGCAGCTCTATGGCCTTCGCTCCGGTCTTTTTGACAGCATCAATCTGTTTTTTGCCCGGATCAATAAAAAGACTG